>JAQGLR010000057.1 GCA_028292765.1 Massilia sp.
CTGGACGGGCGCACGCTTGAACTGCTGGCCGCGCTTGCCCGCGAGCGCGGCGTCGAGGGGCGCCGCGACGCGATGTTCGCTGGCGAAAAGATCAACAACACCGAAAACCGCGCCGTCCTGCACACCGCCCTGCGCGCGCCGCGCGACGTACAACTGGCAATCGACGGCCAGGACGTGAGCGCCGACGTGCACGCCGTCCTTGCCCGCATCAGGACCTTCACCGACGCCGTACGCAGCGGCGAGTGGCTCGGCCACACCGGCAAACCGATCACCGACATCGTCAACATCGGCATCGGCGGCTCCGACCTCGGCCCGAAGATGGCCTGCCTGGCGCTGCGCCAGTACAGCCACCCGCGCCTGAACCTGCACTTCGTCTCGAACGTGGACGGCCACGACATGGACGCGGCGCTCGAAAAAGTGAATCCGGAGACCACCCTCTTCATCATCGCCTCGAAAACGTTTACGACGGCCGAGACCATGATGAACGCACAGACCGCGCGCATGTGGTTCGTGGCGCATGCGCCTGAAGATGCGCTGGCGAAGCACTTCGTGGCCGTCTCGACCAATGTCGACGCCATCAAGGCCTTCGGCATCGACCCGGCCAACATGTTCCCGTTCTGGGACTGGGTCGGCGGACGCTACTCGGTGTGGTCGGCGATCGGCCTGCCGGTGGCCCTGGCGGTCGGCTTCGGCTACTTCAACGATTTCCTGGCCGGCGCCCACGCCATGGACCAGCACTTCCGCACCGCGCCGATCGAAGCGAACATGCCGATGCTGCTCGCCCTGGTGGGTTTCTGGAACCGCCAGTTCCTCGGCTGCACTTCGGTGACGATCGCGCCTTACCACCAGGACCTGAACCGCTTCCCGGCCTACCTCCAGCAGCTCGACATGGAAAGCAACGGCAAGCGCGTCACGCGCGATGGCGAGCCGGTCGACACCCCGACCTGCCCGGCGATCTGGGGCGAGCCCGGCACCAATGGCCAGCACGCCTACTTCCAGCTGCTGCACCAGGGCACCGACGTGACGCCGATCGATTTCATCGCCGCGCTGCGTCCAGCCCACGAGCTGCAGAATCACCACACGGCCCTGCTGGCGAACTGCTTCGCCCAGTCGGAAGCCTTCATGAAGGGCAAGACGATCGATGAAGTGCGCACGGACCTGCAGGGCCAGGGCTTGCCCCTCGCCGAGATCGAACGCCTGGCCCCGCACAAGACCTTCCCCGGGAACCGCCCGAGCAACACGATCCTGATGGAATACCTGACCCCGGCCACGCTGGGCGCCCTGATCGCCCTGTACGAGCACAAGACCTTCGTGCAGGGTGTGATCTGGGACCTGAACAGTTTTGACCAGTGGGGCGTGGAACTGGGCAAGGTGCTGGCCAGGCAGGTCGAGGCGGAACTGGGCGGCGAACCGCAGCCCGCCCAGCACGACAGCTCGACGAATGGCCTGATCGCGCGCGCGAAGGCCGCCATCTGATGTACAACAGCGCGGACAGCAGCATGAAGCATAAGAAACCCGACCCAAAATCCGGCCTGAAAATCGACGTCGCCCACGACCAGCCGATGCTGGTGGGCGAATGCCCGCTCTGGCACGATGTCGAGTCGGCCCTGTACTGGGTCGACATCGACGGCCTGACCGTGAACCGCCTGCACCCGGCCAGCGGCAAGTTCTCGAACTGGAAGATGGGCTCCGAGCCCTCGGCGCTGGCGATCGATGGCGACAACAACCTGGTGGTCGCCACGCGCACCGGCTTCGTGCGCCTGAACACGACCAGCGGCGAGATGGCCGAGATCTGCCCGGCTCCGTACGACACGGCCATCGTCCGCTTCAACGACGGCCGCGTCGACCCCGCCGGACGCTTCTGGGTCGGCACCATGTACGAGCCGCGCGACAAGCCCGCCGCCGAGATGTACGTGCTCGAGCGCGACAGCTTGCGCTGCGCCTGGTCGGGCGGCATGACCAACTCGAACGGGCTGGCCTGGGGCTTGGGGGGCCGCACCATGTTCCACGCCGATACCACCAGCCACCGCATCGATCGCTACGACTTCGATGCCGCGGCGGGCCAGGTGTCGAACGGGCGCACATTGCTCGCCTTCTCGACAGACAAGGCTGCGGCGGACTACGGCGGGCGCCCGGACGGCGCGGCGGTCGACAGCGAGGGCAATTACTGGGTCGCGATGTTCGAAGGCGGCCGGCTGCTCAAGCTGTCGCCCGGCGGCGAACTGCTGCGCGAAATTCCGCTGCCGGTGCGCTGCCCGACTGCGCTTGCCTTCGGCGGCCACGACCTGCGCACCCTGTACGTCACCAGCGCCAGCCACGGCCGCTCGAGCGCCGAGCTTGCGCAGTATCCGCTGACCGGCAAGGTGCTGTGCATGCGTGTCGACGTGCCAGGCTTGGTGCAGCCGGAATATCGCCGTTCGTAGGGTGGGCACGTCATTGAGGCCACTGGCCTCAATGACCCCATCCTACGTAGTAGAATTTCTTGCTACGCGCATATTCATGTAGTAAATTTACATAAACAGCTTCCCTTTCTTCCCTTTGCGATCCCGAACACTATGGCTCTTTCCGATTTCGACCTCGTTCTCTTTGGCGGTAGCGGCGACCTTGCAATGCGCAAGCTGCTGCCTGCGATGTACGCGCGCGATGTGTACGGCGATTTGCCGCCGACCGCCCGCATCATCTGCGTCGGCCGCGACAAGAGCACGCAGGAAGAATTCCTGCGCTTCGTCGACACGCACTCGAAGCAGCACATCAAGGACCAGGACAGCGTCGACGAGCACAAGTGGCATAGTTTCCTCAAACGCATCACGTATGTCGCGCTGGACGCGACCGACGTGAAGACCTACGGCCCGTTTGTCGAGGCACTGCGCAAGGAGGAAGCGATCACGCGCGTGTACTACCTGGCGACGCCGCCCCACCTGTTCGCGCAAATCTGCGACAACCTTGCCGCCACCGGCCTGGCCACGCCGCATTCGCGCGTCGTGCTGGAAAAGCCGCTCGGGCGCGACCTCGAATCGGCCAGGCAGATCAACCGCGATGTCGGCAAGGTGTTCGCCGAATCGCAGATCTACCGGATCGACCACTACCTCGGCAAGGAAACCGTGCAGAACCTGCTGGCGCTGCGCTTCGGGAACGTGCTGTTCGAGCCGCTCTGGCGGCGCGAATGGATTTCGGACGTGCAGATCACGATCGCCGAGAAGATTGGCGTCGGCAACCGGCTCGGCTATTACGACAACTCGGGCGCCCTGCGCGACATGCTGCAGAACCACCTGCTGCAACTGCTGTGCATCGTGGCGATGGAGCCGCCGACCTCGATTTCGCCGGACGCGGTGCGCGACGCCAAGCTGCAGGTGCTGCGTTCGCTGAAACGTTTTACGCCCACCACGCTGTCGCAAAACATCGTGCGCGGCCAGTACCGTGGCGGCTTCGTGGACGGCCAGGCCGTGCCGAGCTACCGCGAGGAGCCGGACGCGCCGAAACACTCGAAGACCGAGACCTTTGTCGCCATGAAGGCCGAGATCGACACCTGGCGCTGGGCCGGCGTGCCCTTCTACCTGCGCACCGGCAAGCGCATGGCGGACCGCCTGGCCGAAATCGTGGTGCGCTTCAAGCAGATCCCGCATTCGATCTTCAACCAGCCGACCTCGAGCTTCCAGCCGAACAGCCTGGTGATCCGCCTGCAGCCGGACGAAGGTTTATCCCTGAACCTGATGGCGAAAACGCCAGGGGATTCCATGCGCCTGAAACAGGCCGAACTCGAACTCGATTTCCGCGAGCAGTTCAAGGCGCCGCGCATGGAAGCGTATGAGCGGCTGCTGCTGGATGTTCTTCGCGGCCAGCTGACCCTGTTCATGCGTGGCGACGAGCTGGAAGCGGCCTGGGAATGGGTCGAGCCGATCCTGAATCACTGGGAGCAGGACGACACCGCGCCGGTGCCCTACGCCTCGGGTACCTGGGGGCCCGCCTCCTCCTCGGCGCTGATCGGCCGCGACGGCCTGCAGTGGCGCGAAGAAGCGCTCCCGGAAGACTAATTATGAGAGCGCAAGGAATCTGGCCAAGCATGGCCAGACCGTTCCGCAGGCGCGTTGCGATGCAACGCGAAACCCCTGCTTCACCGCTCCCAGAGGACTGACACCTTTATGCTGCTCGATTCGATCCGCACCCAGCTCGATTCGCTCTCGAAGTCCGAGCGCAAGGTCGCGCTGGCGGTGCTGGAAGCGCCCGCCACCACGGTCAGCCGGAACATCACGGCGCTCGCCAAGAGCGCGCAGGTGTCCGAGCCGACCGTCGTGCGTTTTTGCCGCACGCTGGGCTACGACGGCTGGCACGAATTCAAGCTCAAGCTCGCGCAGGGGCTGGCGCTGGCCCTGCCCGCCGCCAACGAGCAGCCGGCGCAGGACGACCTGGCGGCGGACCTGGTGAATAAAATCTGCAGCCGCTCGATCAACACCCTGCTCGACCTGCGCAACAATTTAAATCCCGAATCGGTGCAGAAGGCCCTCGACATCCTGTCGCGCGCCAACAAGATCGAATTCTATGGCCACGGCACGTCCGGCATCGTGGCCGCCGACGCCCAGCATAAATTCTTCCGCTCGGGCGTGCCGACCGTGGCCTATGCCGACCCGGCCATTCACTCGATCGCGGCCTCGCTGCTGCGCGAAGGCGACGCGGTCGTCGCCATTTCCCAGCGCGGCAACAACTCGGCGCTGGTGCGTTCCGCCAAGCTCGCCCGGCGCGGCGGCGCCGACGTCATCGTGCTGGCGCCTTCGGGCACGCCGCTGGCCGACATGGCAAGCGTGCTCATTCCGATCGACCTCGTTTTCAACATCGACCCCTACACGCCGATCTCGGCGCGCCTGGCCTATCTCGTCGTGATCGACGTGCTGGCCGTCGGCCTGGCGCTGCAGCGCGGGCCCGAATTCCGCAAGAAGATGCAGAATGCGCAAAAGGCGCTCGAGGAATTCGATATGCAGTTCGATTCGTTCATCGGCTGAACGGCGCCGGCGTCCGCCCGTTTGCCGGTGCTCCCCGTCGACACCGAAGGATACGGCCTGCGCGCTACGGTTGCCTTGCTGGTGGAAGACGACGAGGACGCGCGGACCATGCTCGCTTCGGCCCTGCGCTCATGGAAGATGCCCGAGTAGCCCGCTGCCCCCCACACAATTCGCTGGCGTTTCAACATATAATGCTTTTTTGCCAAAAAGTTACGCCATGCGGTCGACATACGGCTTCGCCCTCTCCCTGCGCCGGCTGCTCATCCTGCTGAGCGCGATCGGCCTGCTGCCGCTCGCCGCGCTCGGATTGTGGTCGCTGCACACCGCCAGCGGTTACCAGCAACGCGAACAGGACCGTTCGATGATCGACCTGGCGCGCGCCCTGTCGAGCGCGGTCGACGCGGAACTCGACGGCACGGTGGCCACCCTGGCCAGCCTGGCGCGCGCCCCAAGCATGGGCGCCGGCGACCTGAAGGCCTTCTACGGCAGCGCACGCGAGCAGGTGGCGGCCCAGCCGGAATGGCTGACGGTCATCCTGGCCGATGCATCGGGCAAGGTCCTGTTTCGCACCGCCAGTCCGCTCAGCGCGCCGGGCGGTCCCGGCGCCGATCCGGAAAGCCTGCAACAACTGCTCGCCGTGCAAAAACCCCTGGTCGGGCATGTGGCACGCGGCCCGCGCGGCCGCCCGGCGTTCCCGGTGCGCGTGCCGGTCCGCGACGACGCCGGCCGCCTGTATGTGCTCACCGCCGTCGTCAGGCCCGACCGCATCCTGGGTGTCCTCAAACGCCAGCGGGTGCCCGAGGGCTCGGTCATTTCCATCAGCGATTCCCTCGGTTCGATCGTGGCCCGCTCGAAGGACCACGACAACCGGGTCGCCGGCCCGCCCAGCCCGTCACTGGTCCAGCTGATCCGCGGCGCCGCGCCCGAAGGCGTCGGCAGCACCGTCAACCTCGAGGGCGACCCGCTTGCCAGTGCCTACACGCGGGTGTCGCGCTATGGCTGGACCGTCGCGGTCGGCGTGCCCAAGCCTGCCATCGGCGCCGGCGCCACGCAGTACGGCTGGGGCCTGGCGGCCTCGCTCCTGGCCTGCATCGGCATCGCCTCACTCCTCTCGAACCGCATCACGCGCGCGGTCGGCCGCCTGCAACAAGGGGCGAGCGCACTCGGCGCCGGCCAGACGGTGGCGATCGCCCCGTCGCGCATCCGCGAGATCGACGTCATGGCCGGGGCCCTGGAGGCGGCGGCAAAGCAGCGTTCGGCGCACGAGCAGGAGCGCTCGCGCCTGCTCGCCTCGCTCGAGGAGGCGCTTGCCGCAAGCCGCGACGCGGGCCGCGTGAAGGACGAGTTCCTCGCCATGCTCGGCCACGAACTGCGCAACCCGCTCAGCCCGATCGTCGCCGCGCTCGACCTGATGGACCTGCGCGACGAGCGCGCCAGCGGGCGCGAGCGCGCCATCATGCGGCGCCAGGTGAGCCACCTGAAGCGCCTGGTGGACGACCTGCTCGACGTGTCGCGCATCGCCACCGGCAAGATGCAGCTCGATCGCCGTCCGCTGAACTTCGCCGAAGTGGTGCGCCAGGTCGTCAGCGCCCGCCCCGGCCTGCCCATCGAACTGGCCACCCCGGGTGCGGCCTGGGTGCTGGGCGACGAAAGCCGGCTGGCGCAAGTGCTCAGCAATTTGCTGTCGAACGCGGAGCGCTTCGGCAACGGATCGACGCGGGTTGCGCTGACGCTGCGGGCCGGCTGGGTGGAGCTCGAAGTCAGCGACCGCGGCATCGGGATGCGCCCCGAGCTGCTGGCCCGCATTTTCGAGCCGTTCTACCAGGCGCCGCAGCAACTGGCGCGCGGCACCGGCGGGCTTGGCCTGGGCCTGGCGATCGTGCGCAAGATCGTCGAACTGCATGACGGCCGCGTCGCCGCCCACAGCGACGGCCCGGGCAAGGGCAGCCGTTTCGTCGTCGAGCTGCCGCTGACCGCGGCGGCGGCGCCCGCGCCGCAGGCCCCTGCCCTGCCGCCTTGCGCCAGCACCCGGGTGCTGCTGGTCGACGACAACGTCGATGCCGCCGCGACGACGGCGATGGTGCTGGAACAGTTCGGCCATGAAGTGCACGTTGCGCACACTGCAGCAAGCGCCCTGGCAAGCTTCGAGCGCTACCGGCCGGCGGTGGCGATCCTCGATATCGGCCTGCCCGACATGGACGGCTACGCGCTCGCCGGCGCCATCCGGCGCACCGGTGCGCACTCGGGTGCAATGCCGCGCCTGGTGGCGCTCACCGGCTACGGCCAGCGGGCCGATGTCGAACGGGCGCTCGACGCCGGCTTCGACCTGCACCTGACCAAGCCGGCGTCGCTGGACGACCTGGAGCGGGCCGTCGGCGGCATCGCCAGCACGACCGTATGACGAGAAGAAAAAAGCTGAGCTTCTGGGGTGCCGACGCGGACGACGACCGCCTCGTGCGCGAGGTGATCGCCGGCCGCAAGACCGTCACCGCGGACACGGTCGAGGACTACACCAGGGGCTATGGCGAGCTCGGCGACGGCGGCTATGTGGCCGGCGATGTGATCGAGGTGTTTGACCTGAAGGGCCGACATCGTTGCACCATCAGGGCGCTTGAGGTGCGCACCATCCGCTTCGGCGACATCCCGGAAGACGTGTGGCGCGGCGAGACGTTTTCGAGCGCAGAGGAATTCAGGGAAGTCCATATCCGCTGCCTGCCGCATCTCGACCTGCATGATGAATTCGAGTTTGTGACGCTGCATTTCGCCTTGCTCGAGGTAGTTGCGTTCGAGACAACGGGAGCTTGAACAGCACGCGGGCCAACCCAGCATCTGGCGTGCTGGCTGTAAAATAGCGGTTTTCGCCAAGACTCCTTGACCTCGCCCATGCACATCAATCCAGAACGCAGTACCCGTCCCGATTACGACCTGCTGGTGCGCCAGGTGGCCAGCGTTCTCGAAGGCGAGCGCGACCTGACCGCCAACGCGGCGCAGTTTTCCGCGCTCGTGTATGACACCCTCGCCGACCTGAACTGGGCCGGCTTCTATCTCACCGTGCCGTCAAAAAAAGGCGAAGGCCAGGATTTGCTGGTCGGGCCCTTCCAGGGCAAGCCGGCCTGCGCGCGCATTCCGTTTGGTCGTGGCGTCTGTGGGACCACAGCCGTGGAGCGCCGCACCATCGTGGTGCCGGACGTGCATGCTTTTCCCGGGCATATCGCCTGCGATTCGGCATCGAATTCGGAGATCGTGCTGCCGGTGATCAAGGATGGCAAGCTGGTGGGGGTGTTCGATATCGATAGTCCGAAGCTGGACCGGTTTTCGGATGAGGATCGGGCCGGGCTCGAGGCGATGATTGGGGCGTTTCTGGACGCGACCGATTGCTGACATTCCCGCTGCCGGGCTCGAACGCAGCAAACAATATTCATAGTTCCGCCTGGGCACGGAGTGCCCACCCTACGAACTCCTATCGTTCTGCAAATAATATTTGCAATCCCATTGTTTAGGCAAATTATATGAACCAACTCGAACAACTCAAACAGTACACCACCGTCGTTGCCGATACCGGCGATTTCCAGTCGATCAAGGCCTATGCGCCGCAGGATGCGACGACGAATCCGTCGCTGATCCTGAAAGCCGTGCAGAAGCCGGAATACCTGCCGCTGCTGCAAAAGGCCGTTGCCGAGTCGAATGGCGGCTCGACGGATGAGATCGTCGACCGCCTGCTGATCGCCTTTGGCGTCGAGATCCTGAAGTTCGTGCCGGGCCGCGTCTCGACCGAGATCGATGCCGCGCTGTCCTTCGATACCGAAGCGACCGTCGCCAAGGGCCGCGAACTGATCGCCCTGTACGAGGCGGCCGGCGTCTCGCGCGAGCGCGTGCTGATCAAGATCGCCTCGACCTGGGAAGGCATCCGCGCCGCCGAGATCCTGGAAAAGGATGGCATCCACTGCAACCTGACGCTGCTGTTCTCGCTGTGCCAGGCCGTCGCCTGCGCCGAAGCGGGCGTCAAACTGATTTCGCCGTTCGTCGGCCGTATCTACGACTGGTACAAGAAGTCGACCGGCACCGACTACCAGGGCGCGGAAGACCCGGGCGTGCAGTCGGTCAAGCGGATTTACCAGTACTACCGCACCTTCGGCTACACCACCGAAGTCATGGGCGCGAGCTTCCGGAATACCTCGCAGATCCTGGAACTGGCCGGTTGCGACCTGCTGACCATCTCGCCGGACCTGCTGCAAAAGCTGGCCGACAGCGATGCGCCGGTCGAGCGCAAATTGATGCAGGACGGCGACGTGGCGATCGAGAAGATCGCCGTCGATGAAAAATCGTTCCGCTTCATGCTCAACGAAGATGCGATGGGCACCGAGAAGCTGTCCGAAGGCATTCGCGCCTTCGTGGCGGATTCGGCGAAGCTGAAGAAGATGATCGAAGCGATGCGCTAAGCCGCCAGGCTTGTACAGCAAAGGCGTGGGTGACCACGCCTTTTTTCATTTCGTGCGAATGCCTTCCAGCATGGTGCCGATCAGCTCGTCGCCGGTCTCGACCAGCCCGAACGAGGCGGGCTCGAACATCCAGTTGCGGATCAGGCCATCCATCATGGCCCACAGTCCGAGCGCAAACACTTGCGTCTGCACGTCCTGGCGGATCAGGCCGCTTTCCTGCGCCAGCTCGAGGCGCTCCTGCACCTGCGCCATCCATTCGTACTGGTTGTGGCGGCGCCGGACACGTACCGCGTCCATCTCGCTGACGAATTCCACCTTCAGCGAGGCGATCTCGAACACGCGCCGCGCCTGCGGGTTGGTTTCCGTCACGCGGAAGATCTCGACCAGGAAACTGCGCAGGTCGTCCAGCACGCGCGCCTCGTCGGCTTCGCCGAGCACGTTCAGCGCGCACTCGAAGGGCAAGGTCGCGCGTTCCATCATTGCATTGAACAGCGCGCTTTTGTCGTCAAAATGCCAATAAATAGCTCCGCGCGTCACGCCCGCCGCACTTGCGATATGCTGCAAGGTCGTTCGCGACACACCTTGTTCAACAAATAATATCTCCGCAGCATCCAGAATGCTGTCGCGCGTCGCCGCTGCTTCTTCTTTTGTCCTGCGAGGCATGGCATCTCCGTTTTTGGGTGGTCCTGCACGTTAAACATACACTCATGATAGTATATAAAAAAATCCGCAAATGCCAGTGATGAAACCGTTTGCAGGGACCTCAAGGTTCTTGGGGACGGTTTTATCTTCTACAAAAAACTCGAAGGAAGCACACGTAATGCGCTCTGCCCACTCCTCTACCCTGTCTCTCACCCGGATTGCCGCCAGTACCCTGATCGCCGTGGCCCTGCTGTCGGCCTGCGGCAAGAAAGACGACGCCCAGGCCGGTCCTGGCGCCGGCGCCAGGATGCCGCCGCCAGAAGTCGGCGTCATCACTACCAAATTCGAATCGGTCGCGCTGCAGACCGAACTGCCGGCACGCGCCGAGCCGGTGCGCGTGGCCCAGGTGCGCGCCCGCGTCAACGGTGTGGTGCTCAAGCGGCTGTTTACCGAGGGCAGCGAGGTCAAGGAGGGGCAGTCGCTGTTCCAGATCGATCCCGCTCCCTACCAGGCACAGGTCGCTGCCGCGCAGGCCGACCTCGGCCGCGCCCAGGCCACGCTGACCCAGGCCGCGGCCCAGGCCGAGCGCTACAAGCCGCTGGTCGAAGCCAACGCGATCAGCAAGCAAGAATACACTAATGCAGTAGCCGCCCAGAAACAGGCTGAAGCGTCCGTCGCGGCCTCGCGCGCCCAGGTGCGCATTGCCCAGATCAACTCCGGTTACGCCAACGTCAATGCGCCGATCTCGGGCCGCATCGGCCGCGCGCTGGTGACCGAAGGCGCACTGGTCTCGGCGGCCGAGGGAACCGAACTGGCCCTGATCCAGCAGACCAACACCATGTACCTGAACATCACCCAGTCGGCCTCCGAGGTGCAGCGCCTGCGCAAGCAGGCGGGATCCAACGGCGGCATGGCCAAGGACATGCCGGTCACCGTGATGCTCGACGACGGCACCGAGCTGCCGACCCGCGGCCGCCTGCTGTTCTCGGACGTCACCGTCGATCCCGGCACCGGCCAGGTCACCCTGCGCGCCACGGTGCCGAATGCGGACAACGCCCTGCTGCCGGGCCAGTACGTGCGCGTGCGCGTGGCGCAGGCCCAGTTGCCGAACGGCGTCATCGTGCCGCAACAGGCCGTCACCCGCGGCGGCGCCCAGGGCGACACGCTGATGGTGGTCGGCGCGGATAACAAGCCGACCCCGCGCACCGTCAAGATCGGTTCGCAGCAAGGCTCGAGCTGGGTCGTCACCGAAGGCCTGAAGGAAGGCGAACGCGTGGTGGTCGACGGCTTCCAGAAGCTGCAGATGCTGCCGCCGGGCACCCCGGTCAAGGCAGTGCCATGGCAAGCCGGCACGCAGACCACGGCCAGCGCGCCCGCTGTTGCACCAGCATCCGCTCCAGCGCCGGCTGGCGCCGTAGCCGATGCGGGCAAAGCCGCCGCTGCGACCGCACGCCAGATGCCGGCTTCGGCCCCGTCGGGCTCCACCGTCGGCGCAGCGCCGGCGGCCGCCTCGACCAGCCGCTAAGCACTCCAGGTATAGAACAGGACTATTGCAATGGCACGTTTTTTTATTGACCGCCCTATTTTCGCCTGGGTGATCGCGCTGTTTATCATGGTGATCGGTGCGGTCTCGATCACCCAGCTGCCGATCGCCCAGTATCCGAACGTGGCTCCGCCATCGATCGTGATCAATGCCGCCTATCCGGGCGCGTCGGCCAAGACCCTGGAAGACTCGGTCATCTCCGTCATCGAACGCGAGATGAACGGTTCGCCGGGCCTGATCTACATGGAATCCTCCAGCTCGGCCAACGGCAGCGGCTCGATCACCCTGACGTTTGAAACCGGCACCAACCCCGAGCTGGCGCAGGTGGACGTCCAGAACCGCCTGGCGCGCGCGACCCCGCGCCTGCCGCAGGCCGTGAACCAGCAGGGCGTGCGCGTCGACAAGGTCCGTGCGAACTTCCTGATGTTCACCATCCTGTCCTCGGATGATCCGAAGTGGGACCCGATCGCGCTGGGCGACTACGCCTCGCGCACGGTCCTGCCCGAGCTCCAGCGTATCCGCGGCGTCGGCACGGCGCAGCTGTTCGGCACCGAGCGCGCGATGCGCGTCTGGATCGACCCGGCCAAGCTGGTCGGCCTGCGCCTGTCGCCTGCCGACGTCAACGCCGCCATCCGCAGCCAGAACGCCCAGGTGGCCTCGGGCACCATCGGCGAACTGCCGCTGGCCCAGGGCCAGGAAATCACCGCCACCGTGGTGGTGGAAGGCCAGCTCTCCACCGTCGAACAGTTCGGCAACATCGTGCTGCGCGCGAATCCCGACGGCTCGACCGTGCGCCTGAAGGACGTGGCCCGCATCGAGATCGGCGGCCAGGCCTATTCCACGTCGGCCCGCCTGAACGGCAAGCCATCGACCGGTATCGGCATCCAGCTGGCGCCGTCGGGCAACGCGCTGGAAACGGCGCGCCTAGTGCGCGAACGCGTGGCGGAACTGTCGAAGTTCTTCCCGCCAGGGATGAAGGCGACGGTGCCGTTCGACAGCTCGAAGTTCATCGACATCTCCATCACGCAGGTGCTGCATACCCTGGTCGAGGCGCTCGTGCTGGTGTTCCTGGTGATGTACCTGTTCCTGCAGAACTTCCGCTACACCATCATCCCGACCATCGTGGTGCCTATCGCGCTGCTCGGTTCGATTGCCATGCTGCTGGCGCTGGGTTACTCGATCAACGTGCTGACCATGTTCGGCATGGTGCTCGTCATCGGTATCGTCGTCGACGATGCGATCGTGGTCGTCGAGAACGTCGAGCGCATCATGAGCGAGGAAGGCCTGCCGCCGCTGCAGGCCACGCGCAAGGCGATGGGCCAGATCTCGGGCGCCATCATCGGCGTGACCGTGGTCCTGATGTCGGTGTTCGTGCCGCTGGCCTTCTTCGGCGGCGCGGTCGGCAACATCTACCGCCAGTTCTCGGTCGTGATGGTGTCGTCGATCGCTTTCTCGGCCTTCCTGGCGCTGTCCCTGACCCCGGCCCTGTGCGCGCACCTGTTGAAACCGGTCGAAAAAGGCCATCACCACGAAAAAGGCGGCTTCTTCGGCTGGTTCAACCGCAAGTTTGCGACAACCGCCAAAGGCTACGAAGGCCTGGCTGGCCGCATCATTCGCAGGTCCGGCCGTGCACTGGCCGTGTTCGCGCTCGTGGTCGGCCTGGTCGCCCTGCTGTTCACCCGCATGCCGAACTCGTTCCTGCCGAACGAGGACCAGGGCTACATCATCGCCAACATCCAGCTGCCTCCGGGCGCCACGCTCGAGCGCACCAACGAAGTCATGCGCACCGCCGAAACCTTCATCATGAAGCAGCCGGAAGTGGCGAACATGGTCAGCGTGCTGGGCTTCTCGTTCTCGGGCGCCGGCCAGAACATGGCGCTGGCGTTCATCCCGCTGAAGGACTGGAGCGAGCGCAAGGGCGAAAACTCGAGCGCCCAGGCCCTCGCCGGCCGCATCATCGGCGGCCTGTCGGGCGTGCGCGACGCGTTCATCTTTGCCCTGTCGCCGCCGCCGATTCCGGAACTCGGCCGCGGCACCGGCTTCTCGTTCCGCCTCCAGGACCGGGGCGGCAACGGCCACAACGCCCTGCTTGCTGCCCGTAACCAGTTGCTCGGCATGGCCTCGCAGAGCCCGATCCTGGCCGGCGTGCGTCCGGAAGGCCTGGAAGACGCGCCGCAGGTCACGCTCGACATCGACCGCGACAAGGCGCAGGCGCTGGGGGTGAGTTTTGACGCGATCAACAGCGCGATCTCGACCGCGCTTGGCTCGTCGTACGTGAACGACTTCCCGAACGCCGGCCGCCTGCAGCGTGTCGTGGTGCAGGCCGAGGCCAGCGCCCGCATGCAGCCGGACGACCTGCTGCGCCTGAATGCGCTCAACGCCCAGGGCCAGCCTGTGCCGCTGTCGTCGTTCGCCTCGACCCGCTGGGTCACCGGCCCGATGCAGACCGTCCGCTACAACGGCTATTCGGCCATGAGCATCGCCGGCGACGCCAAGCCGGGTTATTCGACCGGCGACGCGATGGCCGAGATGGAGAACCTGGCGGCCAAGCTGCCGCCGGGCTTCGCTTTCGAGTGGACCGGCCAGTCGCGCGAGGAGGCGCAGTCGGGCGGCACGATGGGCATCCTGATGGCCTTCTCGATGCTGGCGATCTTCCTGGCGCTGGCGGCGCTGTATGAAAGCTGGTCGATTCCGGTCGCGGTGCTGCTGGTGGTGCCGCTCGGTATCCTGGGCGCGATCCTGGCGGCCATGCTGCGCGGCTACCCGAACGACGTCTACTTCAAGATCGGCCTGGTGACCATCATCGGCCTGGCGGCGAAGAACGCGGTGCTGATCATCGAGTTCGCGAAAGACCTGCAGGCGCAGGGACGAACGCCGATGGAAGCGGCGCTCGAAGCGGCGCACCTGCGCTTCCGCCCGATCGTCATGACCTCGCTGGCGTTCATCCTCGGCGTGCTGCCGCTGGTGATCGCAGGCGGCGCCGGCTCGGCATCGCAGCGCGCGATCGGTACCGGCGTGATGGGCGGCATGATGACAGCGACCGCGCTCGGCGTGCTGTTCGTCCCGATGTTCTTCGTCGTGGTCCGCAAGCTCTTCAAAGGCAGCGAACGCCAGCGCAAGAAGTACGCGCACCAGGAAGATGCTGCAACCGCAATCCAGGAAAAAATATGATCGCCAAACTACAAAAACTCACTCCATTGGTAGTCGCGTTGACGCTGGCCGGCTCGCTTGCAGGCTGTATGTCGCTGGCGCCGAAATACGAACGTCCTGCGGCGCCGGTGGCGCCCGCCTTCCCCGAGGTGCCGATGGCGGGGGGGACGACATTGCCGGCGGCAACGTCGGAAGCCCCTGCCAACCTGGCCTGGCAGCGCTTCTTCGCCGACGCGCGCCTGCGCCAGCTGATCGAGATGTCGCTGGCGAACAACCGCGACCTGCGCGTGTCGATCCTGAACATCGAGCAGGCGCGTGCCCAGTACCGCATCACCCGCGCCGACCGCTTCCCGACGATGTCGGCCATCGTCAGCGGCAACCGCCAGACCACCGGCGAAGACCAGTCGATCTCGAGCATCTACCAGGCGGGCTTCGGCGTGTCGGCATTCGAGCTCGACCTGTTCGGCCGGGTGCGCAACCTGTCGCAAGCGGCGCTGGCGCAATTCCTCGCCACCGAGGAAGCGCGCCGGACGACGCAGATCAGCCTGGTCGCATCGGTCGCCAACACCTACCTGACGCTGCTGGCCGACGACGAACTGCTGGCCATCACCCAGCAGACGCTGAAAACCCGCGAAGAGTCCGACCGCCTCACACGCCTGCGCTTCGAGAACGGCGTCGTGTCCAGGCTCGAACTGCAGCAGTCGGTGTCGCTGGTGGAGACGGCGCGCGCCACGCTGGCCCAGCTGCAACGCCAGCGCGCGCAGGACGCCAACCTGCTGACCCTGCTGGTGGGCCAGCCGATTCCGGAAAACCTGCCGGCGGGCGCCACCCTGGCCACGACCGAGCTGCCCGAGCTGCCGCCGGGCATGCCGTCCGACCTGCTCACCACCCGTCCGGACATCCGCGCGGCCGAGCAGCAGCTGATCGCGGCCAACGCCAACATCGGCGCGGCGCGCGCGAACTACTTCCCGCGCATCTCGCTCACCGGCAGCGCCGGCAGCGCCAGCACGGAACTCTCCGGCCTGTTCTCGAGCGGTTCCTTCGGCTGGACCTTCGCCCCGCAGGCGATCCTGCCGATCTTCGACCTGGGCCGCAT
>JAQGLR010000062.1 GCA_028292765.1 Massilia sp.
CAGGACAGTGGCCGTTTTTCTCGCGACGATGACGACTTCGGGCAGCAGGCCCGCGCCAAGCGCGCGTCGCACGCGAACGAAGCGGGGAGCAGTGGCTCGCGCCGCAGCCGCAGCGGCGGCGACCCGATGCTGCCGGAGAAGAAGCGCGCCCGCCGCCGCCTGGTCGGCGCCATCGCGCTGGCGCTCGCCGCCGCCGTCGGCCTGCCGATGCTGCTCGACTCCGAGCCGCGTCCGCTGGCCGGCGACATCGCCATCCAGATCCCGTCGAAAGAAAAAGCACCCGCGCTGCCGATGCCTTCGAGCCCGGTGCCGGCCGCCGACAGCGTCGATGAGGACGAAGAAGTCATCGCCCCGGTGCCCCCTGCGAAAACCCTCGAATCGGCGACGGTCATGACGGACGACGGACCATTGGGTACTGAGCCGGAAGTCAAGCGGGTCGCGCCGGAACCCAGGCCTGTCGAGCGCAAGCCCGAACTCAAGCCTGACCCGAAGCCCGAACGCAAGCTTGCGGAAAAAACGCCTGAAAAACCGGTGGAAAAGCCCGTCGAAAAGCCGGCACCGAAAAAGCCTGAAATCAAGCCGGACATCTCGCATCCAAAGGCATCGGAGGCCGCCCGCGCCCTGGCGCTGCTCGAGGGAAAGGCCGCGGCCAAGCCGGTCGAGAAGGCGCAGCCGCCAGAGAAAAAGCCTGAGGCTGCCCAGCGCTACGTGGTGCAGGTGGCCGCGCTCGCCACCCAGGAAAAGGTCGCCGAGCTGCAGTCGCGCCTGCGCGCCGCGGGCGTCAGCTCCTACACCCAGAAGTCGGGTGCCTTGATCCGTGTCCGCGTCGGTCCTTTCGCCAGCCGCGAGGAAGCCGAAAAGACGCGCGCCAGGTTCGGCGGCAACCTGGTGGCGGAATGAATCCGGTGGTCGAAGGGCGTGGTTGAAGCAACGTGACGATTTTCGATTATCTGGTATTGTTCGTGCTCGTGTCCTCGGTTGTGATCAGCACCCTGCGCGGCCTGGTCAAGGAAATCCTGTCGCTGCTGGGCTGGATCGTCGCCTTTGTCGTGGCCAATATGTACGGCGCACAGCTCGGGCCAATGCTGCCTGACGTGATTCCCGGCGAAACGGTACGCCTGATCGTCGCGTTCATTGTCCTGTTCCTTGGCGTGCGTATCCTGATGGGCCTGTTGTCATTGGCGCTCGGCGCACTCATCGAGGCATCCGGCCTGTCGCTGGCCGACCGCGGCCTGGGCGGCCTGTTCGGCCTGGCGCGCGGAGTTGTAATCGTGCTCGCCGCCGTCATATTGTGTTCGATGACCTCCATCCCCGAGCAACCGTTCTGGAAAGACGCGCTGTTGTCCCCGCTGGCCGAGGCCGGAGCGCGCACCGTCAAGCCCTTCCTTCCTGCTGCGTTCGGGCGGCACCTGACGTTTTGACATATTCGTTTTTGAAGTCTCAGTTTTTACATTTTGTAATTGCATCTGTTTTAGGAGCGCACCATGTGTGGCATCGTCGGCGTCGTCTCGCAAACCCCCGTCAACCAGCTGTTGTATGACGCTTTGCTGCTCTTGCAGCATCGCGGCCAGGACGCTGCGGGCATTGCAACCAATCACAGCAGCATGTTCTCGATGTACAAGGCCAATGGCCTCGTGCGCGACGTGTTCCGTACCCGTAATATGCGTTCGCTCCAGGGCAATACCGGCATCGGCCATTGCCGCTATCCGACCGCCGGCTCGTCGAGCGAGGAAGAGGCGCAGCCGTTCTACGTGAATGCGCCATTCGGCATCACCCTGGCGCACAACGGCAACCTGACCAACCAGGCGGAATTGAAGGAGGCGCTGTTCCGTAACGACCGCCGCCACATCAACACCAATTCCGATTCCGAGGTGCTCCTGAACGTGCTGGCGCACGAGATCCAGGAAGCGGCGAACGGCTATTCACTCGACGCCGACGCCGTATTCAAGGCGGTCGGCATCGTCCACCGCCGCGTGCGCGGCGCCTATGCCGTGGTGGCGCAGATCGCCGGCCACGGCATGCTGGCCTTCCGCGACCCGTACGGCATCCGTCCGCTGTGCCTGGGCATGAACGAAAGCGAGAACGGCCCGGAATATGTTGTCGCCAGCGAATCGGTGGCCCTGGAGGGCATGGGTTTCCGTTTTGTCCGCGACATCGCGCCGGGCGAAGCCATCTTCATCGACACCGAAAGCAAACTGCACGAGCGCCAGTGCGCCGAAAACCCGTCGCTCAACCCGTGCGCCTTTGAATTCGTGTACCTCGCGCGCCCGGACTCGGTGCTCGACGGCGCCTCGGTCTACGCCACGCGCCTGAAAATGGGCGAATACCTGGCCGACAAGATTCGCAAGGAAATCCCGGTCGAGGAAATCGACGTCGTCATGCCGATTCCCGATTCGTCGCGCCCGGCCGCGATCCAGCTCGCGCTGAAACTCGGCGTCGAGTACCGCGAAGGCTTCATCAAGAACCGCTACATCGGCCGCACCTTCATCATGCCGGGGCAGGGCATGCGCAAGAAGTCGGTGCGCCAGAAGCTCAACGCCATCGGCTCCGAGTTCAAGGGCAAGAACGTGCTGCTGGTGGACGATTCGATCGTGCGCGGCACGACCAGCCGCGAAATCGTGCAGATGGCCCGTGAAGCCGGCGCCCGTAAAGTGTTCTTCGCCTCGGCCGCGCCACCGGTGCTGTTCCCGAACGTGTACGGCATCGACATGCCGACCCGCGAGGAACTGATCGCCTATGGCCGCACGGTGGAAGAAGTGTGCGCGGAAATCACGGCCGACCGCCTGGTCTACCAGGACATCGAAGCGCTCAAGCGCTCGATCTCGGACGTGAACCCGGCGCTGACCAATTTCGAGGCCTCCTGCTTCGACGGTATCTACGTCACCGGCGACGTGACCCCGGCCTACCTCGACAATCTGGAGACCGCGCGCCACAACGGCGGCAAGGGGGTCTCGCAGGAAGACGTCGTGCGCACCCAGTTGAACCTGAATCCCGCGGTCGCCGCCGAATAACTCCTCCATCCGCACCCATGAGCGAAAACAAGCGCTACGGTTTCACCACCACCATCCTGCACAACGACCGCCGCAAGGCGATCGAGCAGGGCTCGCTGCACAAGCCGATCCACACCTCGGTCGCCTTCGGTTATGGCGACGCCCGCCAGCTCGCCTCCGTGTTCCAGGGCAAGGAGCCGGGCTTCCGCTATGGCCGCCAGGGCAACCCGACGGTCGCCGCGCTGGAAGACAAGATCACGAAGATGGAAGATGGCGTCGCCAGCCTCTGCTTCGGCACCGGCATGGCCGCCATTGGCGCGCTGTTCCAGGCGCTGCTGCGTGAAGGCGACCATATCGTGTCGTCGTCCTTCCTGTTCGGGAACACCAACAGCCTGTGGCAGACGGTGGCCGGGCAGGGCGTCGGCGTCGATTTCGTCGACGCCACCGACGTCGCCCGGGTGGCCGCAAGCCTGCGCCCGGAAACCCGCCTCGTGTTCGTCGAGACGGTCGCCAACCCGCGCACCCAGGTGGCGGACCTGGCCCGCATCGGCGAGCTGTGCCGCGAGCGCGGCATCCTGTACGTGGTCGACAACACGATGACCACGCCCTACCTGTTCCGTCCGAAGGCGGTCGGGGCCGGCCTGGTTGTCAATTCGCTGACCAAATCGATCGGCGGGCACGGCATTGCGCTGGGCGGCGCACTGACCGATACCGGCCTGTTCGACTGGAGCGCCTTCCCGAACATCGCCGATAACTTCCGCAAGCAGCCGCCGCAGGCCCAGGGCATGGCGCAACTGCGGGCCAAAGCGCTGCGCGACTTCGGCGCGGCGCTGGGCCCGGAAGCGGCCCACCACATCGCCGTGGGCGCCGAAACGCTGGCGCTGCGCATGGAGCGCAGCTGCGCGAATGCGCTGGCGCTGGCGCGCATGCTGGAGGCCGATGAGCGGGTGCGCGCCGTCTACTACCCCGGACTGGAATCGCATCCGCAGAACGGTATTGTGCGCGAGCTGTTCAAATCAGGGGGCTCGCTGCTGAGCTTCGAGCTGAAGGACGGGATCGACTGCTTCGACTACCTGAACCGCTTGAAGCTCGCGATCCCGGCCAGCAACCTGGGCGACACCCGCACGCTGGTCATCCCGGTTGCGCACACGATCTTCTTCGAGATGGGCGCCGCGCGCCGGGCCAGCATGGGCATCGCCGAGTCGCTGATCCGGGTGTCGGTGGGTATCGAGGACACGGACGACTTGCTGGAAGACTTCCGCGCGGCGCTGGACGCCTGACGCGATCGCTCGTTGCGCCGATGCCGAGGCAAAGCGGGCGCTGAACGCGGCGGTTGAGCCGGGCGGGACTGCGCGGTATCATGGGGCCCCAAGCAAACCTTTGCCTCATGAAAAAACTACTGCTGTCCCTGGCACTCTGCCTTGCCCTTCCCGCTGTTGCAGGCGAACTCGAAGACGCCAAGGCGCTGTTCGAGCAGAAGAAGTATCCGGACGCACTCAAGCTGTACACCAGGCTGGCCAACACCGGCAATGTCGAAGCCCAGCAGAGCCTGGGCCAGATGTACTGGTACGGCGAGGCCGGCGCGGTCGACGAAGCCAAAGCGCAGATGTGGTTCCAGAAGGCGGCCGCGAAGGGCGACAAGGTGGCGCTCGCATCGCTGGACGTCATGAAGCAGCGCAGCGCGCGCCGCGCCGAGATCGACCACTGGGTCAGCCGCTACGATGGCGCCGACCTGAAGTCGGGCAAGTTCCACTGCCCGGCGCCCCGGATTCCCGCGATCTCGAAGCAGGCCGTGGAGATCGAGCGCGTGTCGAACGCCATCGCAAAGTGGCAGGACTGTTACAACGGCTTCGTGAACAACCTGAATGCCGTGTCGCCCTTGAGCGAACGCATTCCTGCCGATATCGCCAAGCTCATGAACGCGCCCGAGATGGAGCGTGCAAAGAAGCACCTGGCGCAGGTGCAGGAAAACATCTCCCAGGAGGCGAAGGTGGGCGCGAAGCTGGTCCTGGCCGACGTGGCCGTCTGGCGCAGCGCGACCGAAGCGTATGTCGGCGAGCACAATGCGATCGTCAGGAAGGCGCCGAAAGAGTAAGCGATCCCAAGGGTCAGCTGCTCATGCAAAAAAGGCCGCATCAGCGGCCTTCGTCATTCCTGCTTAATGCCAGCTGCGCATCAAGCCCACCGCCAGCCCCTCGAGCGCGAACTCGTCGCCCGGTTCCACGCGAATGACCTTGAAGTCCGGATTTTCCGGCAGCAGCTCGATCAGTTCGCCCGTCTTGCGGTAGCGCTTGACGGTCACGTCGTCGCCGATGCGGGCGACGACGATCTGGCCGTTCTTGGCGCTGTCGATCTTCTTCACGGCGAGGAAGTCGCCGTCCATGATGCCGGCGTCGCGCATCGACCAGCCGCGTACCTTCAGCAGGAAGTCGGGGCGGGCGCCGAACATGGCCGGGTCGACGTTGTAGGTCGCTTCGACGTGTTCCTGCGCCAGGATGGGCGAGCCCGCGGCGACGCGGCCGACCAGCGGCAGCGACATGAGGAGCGCCGCCGGGATGTGGGACACAGGCGCGGGCGCATGTACCGACGTACCAATCAAGCGAATGCCGCGCGAAGTGCCGGAGACGATTTCGATCGCGCCTTTGCGCGCCAGGGCCTGCAGGTGTTCCTCGGCGGCGTTGGCCGACTTGAAGCCCAATTCCCTGGCGATCTCGGCGCGCGTTGGCGGGAAGCCGGTGTTGTCGATCGCTTCCTTGATCAGGTCAAGGATCTGTTGTTGCCTTGCGGTGAGCTTGAGCATGGATCTGCCACGGTTAATGATTCAGACTGTATTTTTGTACAGTATTTCGTCGAACGCAAGGAAAATCGCGGAAATTTAACGATTTCCCTTCGGGAGCATGTGGCGGCGCGGCGATGGCCTCGCCAGCGCGCCCGGCCATTGTGTTGTCGCGCCAATCGCGCTATAATTGCCGGCTTTCCCTTCCCACACTCGTCTTGACGCCGAGGTGGGCAATTTGTTTAAACGTCCTCAAGGAGTGTTGCATGCGTCATTATGAAATCGTTTTTATCGTCCACCCGGACCAGAGCGAGCAAGTCCCGGCGATGATCGAACGTTACAAGGCCAGCGTCAGCGCACGCGGCGGTAACATCCATCGCGTCGAAGACTGGGGCCGTCGCCAGATGGCTTACTCGATCCAGAAGCTGCCCAAAGCGCACTACATCTGCATGAACATCGAGTGCGACAACGAGACCCTGGTCGAGCTGGAAACCGCATTCAAGTTCAATGATGCCGTGCTGCGTCACCTGACCGTGAAGATGAAGAAAGCTGAAACCGCTCCATCGCCAATGATGAAGTCGGTCCAGCGCGAAGACGCAGCCAAGAGCCACCGCGCAGAAGCCCCTGCGGCTGCTGCTGCCCCGGCCCCAGCTGCTGCCTAATTTCTTTTTGCCAGGAATCGTGAACGGGCGTCAGTCCGCTGTGAAGTGAACCAGCTACAAGTCGTCGCCACCATCGCTGAACGCGACGTACTGCGCTTTACCCCCGCCGGCGTGCCGGTCGTCTCGGCAATCCTGATGCACAGTTCGCAGCAGGTCGAGGCAGGGGTGGACAGGCTGGTCGAGTTCGAAATTGCCGCGTTCGCCGCGGGTGAGATTTCGGGCCGCTTCGCCAGCGCAGAATTGGGCGCCGCACACCAGTTCACGGGATTTTTGGCCAGGAAGAATCGCAACAGCAAAGCCCTGGTGTTTCACATCATTGATTTCAGTGCCGCCGCTTAATATTCCAGCGGCCCACCTTTTAGATACAGGAGCCTCAAATGGCATTCGGTAAAAAGTTCGACAAAAACAAAGCTAAGCTCAAAGAGAAGCGCAAACAGCAAAACCCGCTGTTCAAGCGCAAGAAGTTCTGCC
>JAQGLR010000075.1 GCA_028292765.1 Massilia sp.
GCCCGCGAGCGCGGCGCGCGCCAGCTGGCCGACAGCCTGTTGCTCGACACCCAGACGGTGCTGTCGCGGGTGGTACGCCAGCAGGACGTGATCCGTGACGGCGAGCGCGACCGCATCGCGCGCGACATCCACGAGGATCTTGGCCAGACGCTGCTGTCGCTGCGGATCGAACTGTCCCTGCTGCAGGTCGCCAGCAACGGCATCCACCCGTTGGTGCACCAGAAAACGGGCGCCATGGTCAGGACGCTCGACATGGCGCTGCGTTCGCTGCGCGTCGTGGTCAACGGGCTGCGCCCGCTGGGCGCGAACGAGCGCCTGGACCTTGCCATGGGGCGCCAGCTCGACGAGTTCACGCGCCTGACGGGCATCGCCCATACCTTCGACGCGGCAGCGACGGCAGGCAAAGGGGGAACCGACGACGACGGCGCGCCTGCGATCGAGGCCGACGCCCTGCTCTACCGCGTGCTGCAGGAAGTGCTGGCGAACATTTCCAGCCAGGCCAGCGCCACCGAGGTGCGCGTGAGCCTGCAGCATGGCGGCTCCCAGCTGTTGTTGCGCATCGACGACAATGGGATCGGGACTGGCCAGCTTGGTCCGGCCTGCGGCTGCGGCTTGTCGGGCATGCGTCCCCGCATCGAGGCACTCGGGGGAAGCTTGCTGGCGGAAGCCAGCCCCGGGCACGGAACGCGGCTCACCCTGAGCCTACCCGCGCGGCAAGGGATGATGGCCGCCTGAGAAGTCAATCCTGTGAATATTGCTTCAAATCAATAGCCAGCGCGGGCGACGGTTGCAGAATCGGTCCTTGTCAGCAATCAACAGATTGCTCAACTGACAGTTGAAAAGGCCGCCCGATGACCAGTACAGCAATGCAACGCCTGAGCTCGGCAACCGACGCCCTGACGAACGCCATCGCGGCCGCGGCGCCGGGAATCGTACCGGGAGCGCCAGGCAGTATCCTTAGCCCCGACACCGACCTGCGTTTCACGCACCAGTTGCTGCAGATGCTGGCAGTTCCCGTTTTTGTTCTCGATAGCAAGGCCCAGGTGCTGATCTGGAATCGCGCCTGCGAACGCCTGACCGGCGTGCCGGCGACCGAGGTCATCGGCACCGAGGATCACTGGCGCAGCTTCTACGACCAGCGCCGCCCCACCCTCGCCGACCTCGTCATCCAGGACCGTACCGACGAGATCCGCCATATCTATCCGCGCCACGGCAAGCCGCAGGCGGCCAATGCCCAGCTGTCGATCGAAACCTGGTGCGACATGCCGCGCGCCGGCCGGCGCCGTTACCTGGCGGCCGACGCCAGCCCGATCTTCGACGAAAGCGGGCGCCTGCGGGCGGTGGTGGAAACCCTGCGCGACCTGACCGACGAAAAGATGGCGCAGTCGGCGCTGGAAAAACTCGCCACCCGCGACGGCCTGACGGGCCTTGCCAACCGCCGCTGTTTCGACGATACCCTCGCCGCCGAATGGACGCGCGCCCTGCGCCTGTGCCAGCCGCTGTCGCTGCTGATGGTGGACGTCGACAATTTCAAGGCCTACAACGACGCCAACGGCCACCTCGGCGGCGACGAATGCCTCAAGCGGATCGCCACCGCGGTGGCCAGCGAAATGCGGGCCAACGACCTGGTGGCGCGCTACGGCGGCGAAGAGTTCGCCGTGATCCTGCCGAACCAGTCGCTGAAGGGGGCGGCCATCGTCGCCGAGCGCATCCGGCGCCGGGTCGAGGGGCTGCAACTGCCGAACGGCCTGGCGCCGCTGCGGCAGGTGACGGTGTCGATCGGGGCCGCGACGGCGATTGCCGGCCCCGACAACCATGCGAGCGAGCTGGTGGCGATCGCCGATGCCGCCCTGTACCGCGCCAAGCACCTCGGGCGCAACCGCATCAGCCTGCCGATGGCCGACGGCGCCTAGCGCGGAAAATAGTGATGTCAGCTGGGGTAAACGTAAAGCGGGCGCCCGAGGGCGCCCGCTTCGACTTTACAACGATGCTAGTTTTCCATTACTTCGTCACTTTGTCCCAGCCGTGACGGACAGCGGCCTTCATGCTGTCCCAGGTCGAGCCGGCCGAGCCGGTCGAGCCGGTATTGCGGGTTTCCCAGCTGCTGCGCAGTTCCGGTTCGACTTCGTCCCATGGACGGTTGCGGTACATCTCGCTCTGGCGCATTTGCGTGCCGTAGCTGTAGGCTGGCTGGTAGGTGTCGTACGAGCCGCCGGTGCTGCCGTAGGTGCTGGTGAAGTGGTTGCGGTAGTAGTCGTCGTCGCTCATCATGCTCGAGGTGGCGCCGCCGGCGAGCTGCTCGACTTCGACTTCGGTGTGGCGCACCGTGTCGTGGATCTGCTGTTCGCGCTGGGTGACTTCCTTGTTGACCATCACTTCCTCGACAACGCGGGCCGATTTTTCCACGACGGCTTCCTCGGCCGTTTCGCGCATCTCGATCGACTGCTCCTTGAAGGCGGCGGTGTCCATCCCGCTGATCGGCTCGTTGACCGGGCGGCGCTCGACGTTCACGTGCTCTTCGCGCAGGCCGACGCTTTCGTTGACCGGGGTTTCGACGATGCGCGAATAGACGCGTACGCCGCCACGCTGGACTTCACGCTTGCCGACCTTCAGCTGCTCCTGGACCACCGGAATGGCGCTGCTGCTGGTGTCGCGCTGCTGCGAACCAGTCAGCGACGAGCCGGTCATGGAAGTGGACGCGGCCGAGCCCTCGAGCGACGAGCCGGTCAGCGACGAGCCAGCCTGGTTCTGCTGCAGGCTCGAGCCGGTGCCGGCGCCATAGCTGCCCACGCTCAGCTCGTCGCGCGAGCCCATCGGCTCCTGGTAGGTCGTGCCCATCGGGTTCGGGTCGTTCAGCGACTGCTGGTTCAGCGGCAGGCGGTCGGCATCGGACTGCAGCGACATCGACTGGCCGCCGCTCATGCTGCCGGCGCCGCCCATCATTGCACCGGAGCTCATGCCCGCGGTTTCGCCCCACTTCGCCGACTGCTCGTCGATGTCGATCGGGCCGAAGCGCTCGACGATATCGGCGGCGCGCTCGACTTCAGGCTCGCTGTCGGTGTCCACGGTCAGCACGTGGTTGCCGTGCTCGACGGCGGTCGAGTACTTGGTGCTGTGCGCGTCGTCGTCGCTACCGAAGATATCGCTGAAGAAGTTCTTGATGCTGGCGCCGATGCCCGGCTCGTCGCCGGAGGTCGTCGTCGTGGTCGTGGTCGTGGTACCGGCCATCGAACCGCCCGGGGCGGTTTCGTCGCCGTGCGACAGGCGGACGTCGGAGCTGGAGAAGCCCGACGACAGCAGTTCGCTCTTGGCGCTCATTGCATCAGCGTGATTGTCAAAGACGGCGATCAGGGTATGTTGCATGATGGTTCCTCCAGTTACTATTGGTCACTTCAATGGTGGGGTTCCGGATTCGTCGAAGCGCTCGACATTCACCTGCTCGGCCTTCAGTACGACCGACTCCTGGTGCTGCCGCTCGTGGCGGACCCGGGTGATGTGAAGCTCTTCCTTGATGCGCACCCGGCGTTCGACCACCAGCACTTCTTCGAGGACGGGCACGACCAGCGTGTCGCCCTCGTAGCGGGTGGCGGGTACCTCGTCGGGTGCGACGATGCGATCGACTGCGACGTGCCGGACATCCACCTCGTCGTGCCCGAGGGCCTCGTCGATAGTGACCGGTTGCTCGACGACGGTCTTGTGAACGCGGACGCCGCGCCCCGTGTCTACCGTACGGGTGCCGACGGCAAGCTGCTCCGCGACGACGGGAATCCGCAGGAGATCCTGTCCTGTTGCCTGCTCTGGATTAGCTGGATTGACTGCCATTGATACGGCTCCCTTTGGTTGCTGGCGCGAGACAAATCCAGATTACTCCAAACAGTCGGGGCACAGCGCACCATTGACGCCCGTAAATGTTGAGCTCGATCGATAATGAAAAAACAACGCAAGCCGGGTAGCGCGAGGGGTGGGGATGGGGTCGGGAAGCAGTGCGGGAAAAACCGAAAGTAGATGAAGGAAAAGCCGAAGGGGCGAAAACAGGGCGCCCCCTCCTGCCGCGTCCGCGCTTAACCGAACGGGTTCCCGACCGTCTTCACGTCCGGCGGCGGCAGCCGGTCCGGCAACGGCCCGGCTTCGAGCCGCTCGACCACGGCCTTGATGATCTCGTGCAGGCGCCGCGCGTGTGCCAGCCCGGCTGCGTCCATGGTCAGGTCGACGTCGCCCGAGATCGTGATGCGGTCGAGCCGGTTTTCAAGCATCAGGTTGCCGACGTGGACGACGTCGGCTTCGTTCGCATACGGCACAAAGGCCTTTTTCTTCGCGGTCATGAGAGCTCCTGGATGGGTCGGGAATCAGGAAAAGCGGCGCGGCTTTTTCTGGCGGATGGTGGGCAGCTTCAGCATGCGTTCTTTTTGCTGCTGGCTCAGCGTTGGCAGGAAGGTGATGCCGACGATGCGTTCGAGTTCGGCCACCGGAATGACCTGGATGTCCGCACGGGCGCGGTTTTCCGTGAACCAGGCGGCGGCCGCTTTCTGGCGCGGGCTGTACACCACCTTGTACAGGTGGGACGGCACCAGCACGTTGCCGACCTTGCGCAGGTTCGTGCCGAGGAAGGCCGGTCCGGTGATCACGTACAACTGCCCTTCCTTCTTCGCCATCTTGCGCACCGCGCTTTCGATCGGCGCCCAGATGTGGCGGTTGTGGTCGCCGTCCTGCGGGACCATGTTGGCCAGCGTGAAGCTCTCGCGCTGCGTGTGGCGGTCCGGCATGTCGCCGTTCGGGGCCATGTGGCCGCGGTCGAAGCCGCTGCGCGCGTAGTCGTCGAGCTCGGCGCGCTGCGAGCGCGGCAGGCGCGGCTCGGCGTGGAAGGCGTTGTCGCGCTTGAGTCCCTCGGCGTCGGCGAGCTGGCTGGCATCGAGGTTTTCGGCCGACCACAGCGGGGTGCGCGTGATGCCGGAATGCATGACGCCGAACACGCCGTAGCACAGCTCGCGGGTGGCGCCCGCCAGCTTCGGGTTGCGGATCTCGGGAGCGCGGCCATCGGCGTAATGGTCGGGGCAGCCGGTGCCCGCGGCCAAGGCGGGGGGCAGTGCGGGGACCAGCAGTGCCGCGAACAAGGCCGCGCCTGCCATGAATCGTTGGAACATGTTTGACAAGGTAAATGTAGAAGGGTGAATGTGACAAAGCGGCATTGTAGCCGACACAGATTTACATGGCGACCGGTTGTCTCGGCAAGGGTGAGCTGTCAAGACAGCGCACGATTCGGCATCTGCATTTGGTGCAATGTATTTAGGAATCGTCTAGAATTGCGGGCTCTTTTATAACATTCCATATCGGAAACACCGGCCGTCCATGGAAAATGCCCCGTTACCGGAGGACCTGCGGCGATTCGTGCTCACCAGCATCCCGTCCGTACCCTTCCTTGAAGCGCTGCTGCTGTTGCGCGCCAATCCGACCCAGCAGTGGCATTGCGCCAGTCTCGCCGGGCGCCTGTACGTGCGCGAGCGCACCGCCCAGGCGCTGCTCGAGGAACTGGCGCGTGCGGGCATGGCCGAACACTGCGAGGCGCCGCCGCACGACTGCTACCAGTACCGGCCTTCGTCGCCCCATCTGCGCGAACGCATCGACGCGCTGGCCGACCTGTATGCCCGGCACCTCGTCGAAGTTACCGTGCTCATCCATTCTTCCCTCGACCGCAAGGCACAGCAATTTGCCGACGCCTTTAGATTGCGAAAGGATTCGTAGTGGCGCAAACCATCTACACCCTGTGCATGCTCACCTCGCTGGCCTGCGCCTGGCTGCTGCTGGCCAGCTACCGCCGCACGCGTTACCGCCTGCTGTTCTGGAGCGGTTCGTGCTTCGTGGTCATGACGCTGAATAACCTGTTCCTGCTGCTCGACAAGATCGTGTTCCCCGACATCGATTTCCTGCCGGCCAGGCTCATCAGTGCGCTGGTCGCAGTGGCGCTGCTGCTGTACGGCTTGATTTACGAAAAGGAATAAGCATGACCGACCTGCTTACCGGCGCAATCTGCATGGGCTCGCTCGTCATCGCCCTGTTCTTCCTGCGCTTCTGGCGCAATTCGGGCGACCGCTTTTTCCTGTATTTCGCGTTCTCGTTCTTCATCGAAGGGCTGCATCGCCTGTATTCGGCCCTGAACGACGCCGGCGCCGAGGATTCGCCCCTGCACTACCTGGTCCGGCTGCTGGCGTATGGCCTGATCCTGTGGGCGATCCTCGAAAAGAACCTGCCGCGCGACGGTGGACGCAAATGAGCGCGCGAAAATAAGCGTGCGCCTGCCCCAGCCGCCCTCGGTAATAATGAAACCATGACATCAACCAATCCGGAGGAAATCATGGCAACGAACGATCCCCGCGGGCAGCCCCAGGCGCCGCAAACCCGGACGGACGAACACAAGCGCTCCGAAAACCTCCTGCCGGGCGAAGAAGGGGCCGAGGACGGCCGCTTCGAAGTCGCCGAGGAAGTCAACCTCGACATGCAGTCCGACGATACCCGCCGTGTCGGCCAGTTGCCGGGCAACATCCACGATTCGATGCCCGACACCGTCGACACCGAACCCGAGGACGAAAACAAGGGCAGGCCGTAAGCCTCGGCGGCCGGGATCCGGACAGGCGCCATCCCCGGTGTCCAGCATTGCGGCTGTGGAAATGTTTGCAATTTATAATGCCGCATGTCCCACCGCCCGCACTCCATGGAGTCATCCTCTGGCAGCGCCCTCGAGCGCGCCCGCCTGGGCTGACAACTACATCGTCAGCCCCATCCGCAGCCCCTCGATGGTGTGCGCCTGCACGATCGGCTCGAGGCGCTCGACCAGGCGGCAGGTAATGTGGCGCCGCACTTCGGGTGCCAGCGTTTCGTAATAGGCGTGGGTCAGCTGCAGGTCGTGCTTCTCGGCGTTGCGCGCGTCCGGCGCGTCGACGCCGAGCACGAACACCGGGCGCGAGCGGTTCGAATGGTTGGCCGTGCCGCGGTGGATCGTCAGTGCCGAACGCGCCGAGATGTCGCCCATCTGCGGCATCTTGCGCTGGCGCCGTGCCTCGTAGCGCGGCCACAACTCCCGCGCCGGGAACATCGGGTCGCCGCCAGCCAGGTCGTCCCACTGGGTGCCGGGTGCGATCTCCAACGGTCCCATGTCCTCCGTCACGTCCACCGTGGTGATGTTGAACGCGAGGGAATTCAGGCGCCGGCCGACCAGCGTGGCTTCCGGCGCCGGGAAGTCGCGGTGCCAGGGCTGGTGCAGCGCGCCGGGGCCGGGCACGTCGAAGCCGGCTTCGACCACGCGGTAGTCGGGGCCGAGGATGGCGCGGCAGACCGCCACCACCCAGGGGTGCGAAACGAGGTCGGCAAAGCCGGAAATGCGTTCCGGGTGCACCTCGACATAGTAGCGGTTCGGACCGCGCGCGAGCGCCCCGCCGGGCTGGCGCTGCGCTTCGTCGAACAGGGTGGCGATGTCGGCGCCCAGGCGCTCGACCCAGGCGCGCCCGAAAGCGCCCTTGCAGGCGATGATGCCGTCGCCGTACAGGCCGCCCATGATGGCGGCCTGGTCGTACGGCTCGGGGATGGTCTGGCTGGTCATGGTGGTCTCCTTCGGTCCGGGCCGGTATCGTTGGGTGTTACCGCCGCCTGATGAAATTGCGGATGTGACTGCGGGTTTCATGTTACTGCGAAAAACCGGCCGCGTGGCGCATCGAGCGTGTGAAAAAAACTCCAGGGCAAGACGCATCGTCGCAGACAGTAGGCTAGTACGGCGAGACGAATGCAACGCAGCCATGGAGGATTTTTTCACACGCTCTTGCGGTGCGCCTGCCGGGCCACTACCAGGCCAGGGCCAGCAACAAGGCGGCCATGCGCGGCCAGCACAGGCGGCGTATCTCGTCGCGCCCGGCCCAGCGGAAACCGTCCGTTTCCGGGGTCGGCAGCCCGGTCGCATGATGGGGAAAGAAGCTGCTGCACGCCAGCTGCGACAGGTTGCCGAGCTCGTCGCCCGCCTCGACGCGGTACAGGTGCAGGCGCTTGTCGCGCCGGTAGTCGAATTGCCCGAGGTCCCGGAAGCGGCTGGAATGAAAGCCGATGCCGGCTTCCTCGCGCAGTTCGCGCATGGCCGCTTCAAGCGTGGTTTCGCCCGGGTCCTGCATGCCCTTCGGGATGTCCCAGGCGGCGGTGCCGGTGACGTGGCACAGCAGCAGCTGGCCGGCGGAATCGAGCACCAGGGTGCCGCAGGAAACGGTGTATTTACTCATATGCCTTCTGGTCGGGGTGACTGCGATGCCGGGTGCGATTCCGGCTGCGACGCTGGCTGCGCCCGCTCCTGCTCCCGTGCCTGGGTGGCCGCCGCCAGCGCCCGTGCCAGTGCTTCCAGGCTGACCGGCTTGGTCAGGTGCTGGTCGAAGCCGGCATCGTGCGAGAGCGTCATGTCGCTGGCCGCGCCCCAGCCGGTCAGCGCCACCAGCACGAGGCCGCGCATTCCGGGCCTGGAGCGCAGCGCGCGGGCCAGTTCATGCCCGTTCATACCGGGCAGGCCGATGTCGAGGAAAGCCAGGTCGGGCCGGAACTCGTGCGCGGCCTGCAGGCCCGCCGCGCCATCGTGCGCCATCCGGGTCTCGTGGCCCAGCACTTTCAAGAGGGAGGCCAGGCACTCGGCGGCGTCGACGTTGTCGTCGGCGACCAGGACCCGCAGGGGCGGCGCCGGGCCAGGTCCGGCGCCGGCGGCATCGCCGTTCGCGTTGTCCTGGCCTGCGCCACGCAGCGGCAGGCTCACCGTGAAGGTGCTGCCGTGCCCGCGGCCGGCGCTTGCCGCCTCTACCCGCCCGCCGTGCAGCTCGACCAGGCGGCGCACCAGCGACAACCCGATCCCGAGCCCGCCCTGGGCCCGGTCCAGGCTGCTGCGCACCTGGGTGAACATCTCGAACACCGAACCGATCGCCTCCGGCCCGATGCCGACGCCGCTGTCGCTGACGGCAACCAGCGCCTGCCCCTGCTCGCGCCAGCCGTGCACCCTGATGCGCCCGCCGGCGGGCGTGTACTTGGCCGCGTTGTTGAGCAGGTTCGACAGCACCTGCACCAGGCGCGTCAGGTCGGCGCGCAGGGGCAGCGGCTCGTCCGGCAGGTCGACCTCGAGGGTATGGCCGCCGGCCTGGATCGGCGCACTGCTCGTTTCGAGCGCCATCGACACCGCCATGCGCAGGTCGACCGGCTCCTTTTTCAGTTCGATCCGGCCGCGCGTGATGCGGGCAATGTCGAGCAGGTCGTCGACCAGGTGAATCAGCTGGCCGAGCTGGCGGTCCATCATGGCGTGCACGCGCGCGGTGGCGGGCGCATCGCCAGGGGCCATGCGCAGGAGGTCGAGCCCGGTGCGAAGCGGCGCCAGCGGGTTGCGCAACTCGTGGGCCAGCGTGGCCAGGAATTCGCTCTTGCGGTGGTCCGCCTCGGACAGGTCGGCGGCGATGCGGCGCAGCTCGTTCTCGGCGCGCTTTTGCTCGGTGATGTCGCGCGTGATCGTGGCCAGGCCGAGGTGGGCGCCGTCGGCCCCGTGTACCGCGAAGCCCTTGAAAGACACCGGCAGGGCGTCCGTGCTCCCGGCCCGCGGCGCAAACTGCAGCTCGCCTTCCCATTTTTGCTGCGGCCCGGTCAGCGCCGGCATCACTTCTTCGCGCACGAACGGGCGGCAGTCGCCGGCGAAGAAGTCGAGCAGGCGGACCTCGCCGATGGCGGCGCCGGGATCGATCCCGGCCAGCGCGCTCCCGGCGGGGTTCAGGTACAGGCCCGCGCCCCCGGGCGCGAAGATGCCGATGAAGTCCGGGGACTGCTCGGCGACCGCCGCCAGGCGCCGGATGCCTTCCTCGGCCTGGCGCCGCCCGCTCTGGTCGCGCAGGTAGAGCGCAATGCCTCCGCCCGGTGTCGGGAAACAGCTGATCTCGTGCCAGCCGCCCCGGGCGGGAAGCAAGGCGTCGGTGCTCGATCCGGCGCGCTCGACCGCGCAGCGGCGGCAGGCCCGCTCCTGCGCGCTGCCCTGCCATTCCGGGAACAGGTCCCATAACACCTGGCCCATGAGGTCGAAGCGCCTGACACCCGTGATGCGTTCGGCGGCGCCGTTCGCATAGCCGATGCGCCAGGCGCCATCCATGGCGAGGAAGCCGTCGGTCATGCTTTCGAGGATCACGTCCGAGCGTTCCTCGGCGGCCTGGCGGGCGACCGCTTCCTCGCGCTGCCCGATCACCAGCGACGCCGTATTGGCCAGCAGTGCCATCGCGGCGAAGTTGCGTTCGTCGCGAACGGTGCGGTCCACGCCCGCCGCGCCGCCGCGGTAATACCAGGTGAACGCGCCCAGCACCGCGCCGCTGGGCGCCAGGATCGGCAGCGCGCGGCAGGCATGCAGGCCCGCCTCCAGGGCCAGCGCGCGCGCAGGCGCCGTGTCCCACAGCGGGTCGGCCGCGATGTCCGGGCAATCGACCGGCTCGGCGCGGTGGCGCAGTCGCTTGCCGGGTTCGGCCAGCTGGATGCCGGCCAGCGCCGCGCCGCCGGCGTACTCCTCGGCCGTGCGCGCCAGCAGGTCGAGCACGGCGCCCAGCGGGGCGTTCGCTACCGCCAGCTCGAGCGCTCCGCGCTGTCCGAGCGTGAGCAAGGTCGCGCGCGTGCGTTCGGTCACATCGACGCCATGCACCAGCACGCCCGACACCGCGCCGTCCGCTTCGCGCAGCGCCATGTAGACGAAGTCGACGTAACAGGTTTCCAGGGCGCCGCCGGTTTCCAGCAGCAGGCGCACGTTGCTGCCCTGGTGCGTTTCCCCGCTGCGATACACGCCTTCCAGCAGTTCGAAAAATCCCTGCCCCGCCAGCTCCGGCAAGGCCGCGTGCAGCGGACGGCCCAGCAGCGGCCGTTGTCCGACGAGCGTGGCAAACCGTTCGTTGGCCATCTCGAACACCAGTTCCGGCCCGCGCATCACCGCCATGACGGCCGGCGCCTGGTAGAAGATGTCGCGCATGCGCCCGGTGCTGGCGTCGAGCGCACGCTCGCTGCTGGCCAGGCGCTCGGCCGCCAGGTGCTCGGCCGTGGCGTCGCGCATGATCTTGGCGTAGCCCCGCAGTATGCCCTCGCCCGACGGGTCGTCCTCATACAGCGGGATCAGGACGCCATCGGCGAAGAAGCGACTGCCGCCGCACCGGAGGTGCCAGCGCCGGTCTTCGGCGCGGCGCGTTTCGTCGGTGCCGATGACGGCGTAGTCGTGCAGGTTGTCGAGGATCAGGCGGATCCGGTCAAGCCCCTTGCGCCCGGTCCGTTCTGCCTCCCGCCGCTTTTCGGGCTGCTTCTCGGGCTGCCGCGACTGCGCCCGCCGCGCCAGTTGCGCGCCCTTGCGGAACAGGTCGACGAAGACCGCGGCCTTGGCGCGCAGGGCCTGCGCGTGCAGCGGCTTGGTGATGTAGTCGGCGGCGCCGAGCGCACAGGCACGCTCGAAGGGGGCGCCGTCGGCATCGCCGGCGGTGAGGAAGATGATCGGCACCCCCTGCGCGCGCGGGTGCTGGCGGATCAGCTCGGCCGTCTCGAAGCCGTCCAGGGTCGGCATCTGCACGTCCAGCAGCACCAGGGCGAACTCGTGTTCGAGCAGCGCACGCAGCGCCGCCTCGCCCGACTCCACCGCCACCAGGCTGTCGGCCAGGCCGGACAGGATCGCTTCCAGCACGGCCAGGTTGGCCGGCTGGTCGTCGACGAGGAGGATGCGGGCGGGGACCGCTGGGCTCATGCTGGGCTTAACCAAGCTCGGGATGCGCGTTAGCGTGGAACTGCGGGAACTGCTGGACGACGGTGCGCGCATGCTTGCAAACAAAGCAATGTATGCCGAGGCCTTCCAATTGTCAATTGTGCGCACGGTTCTCGCCGGGCACCGCACACTGGCGTCTTCCCGCTTGTCTTCCCTGCTGGCGGGAAGCCGACACGGAGCCGTAATGGATTTTACTTTCCTGGACAATACCCTCGAGCGCTGGGCGATCGCGACCGCCATCACGCTCGGCGCCACGCTGGCCTTGCACTGGCTGCGCCGCTTCGCCCTCCACAAGATCACTGCCCTGGCGCAGCGCACCCCCTCCATGGCCGACGACCTGGTGGTCAAGATGCTGCGCAAGACCTACCTGGTGCTGCTGCTGGCAATGGCGGTGCACCTCGGCGCCCTGGCGCTGGACCTGACCGACAAGGAGCACCTGGTCACGTCGAGGGTATCGATCACGGCATTGATCCTGCAGCTGGCGATCTGGGGCGACACGCTGCTGCGGGCCTGGCGCGACTATCGTCCCGTCGGCGACGGCCGCAAGGCGTCGCGCACGATCGTCTGTTTCCTGATGCGCCTGGCGCTGTGGTTGATCGCCTTCCTGATGGTGCTCGACAACTTCGGCTTCAACATCACGGCGCTGGTGGCCAGCCTCGGCATCGGCGGCATCGCGGTCGCGCTGGCGGTGCAGAACATCCTGGGCGACCTGTTCGCTTCGCTGTCCATCATGCTCGACAAGCCGTTCGAGATCGGCGACTTCATCATCGTCGGCGACGTGCTGGGCTCGGTCGAACACATCGGCCTGAAAACGACGCGCCTGCGCGGGCTCGGCGGCGAGCAGGTGATTTTCTCGAACGGCGACCTGCTCAAGAGCCGGATCCACAACCACAAGCGCATGGAGTCGCGCCGCGTGACGTTCGTGCTGCGGCTTGCGTATGGCGCGAGCGAACAGCAGCTCGCGCGCGTGCCCGAGCTGATCCGCGAAGCCATCGCGGCGCAACCGACCGTCGTCTTCGAGCGGGCGCATTTCTTCAACTTCGCGGAGTGGTCGCTCAATTTCGAGGTCGTGTACCACTTCCAGAGCCCCGACTACATCGCCCACATGGACACCCAGCAGGCGATCCTGTTCGAGATTTACCGCTGCTTCGAGCGCGAACAGCTCCGCTTCGCCCATCCCCTGTCGATCGTGCGCCTGGCCGACGCCGAGCTGCTGGCCAGGCCGCCGGCGGTGCATCCGGTGCCGGCCGCGGTCCGGTATTAAGAGCGCCGAACAAAGGTAAAGCCGCACGCGCGATGCGCGCGCCCCCCATGGCTGCGTTGCAGCGTCTCGCCGTACAGGCGTACTGTCGTCGACGCCGCGCCTTGCCCTGGGGTTTTTGTTAGGCGCTCCAAGGCGGAGACCGGCGCGCAAAAAAGCCCGCCGGGCCAAAGGCCGGGCGGGCTTCGCTGGGGCGCAGGGCAGCGCCGTGTTCGTTACTGGCTCAAGCAGCCTTGGTCTGCGCTTTCGCGGTCACAGGGGCGACGCGGGCGTTGCCGGCTTCGAGCACGGCGGCGGCGCGCGACCTGTTGCCCGGCGCGGTGGTGCTGATCAGCTCGTGCATGCGCGATGCGGTCTTGTCCCACGAGGTGTTGGCGACGATGTCGCGCATGCGCTCGACCATCTCGGTCTTTTCGGCGCCGTCCAGGGCCAGCATGCGTTCGCAGGCGGCGATGTACTCTTCCGCGGTCGAGGCGATGGCGACCACGTCGCCGTACGGGACCCTGACGTCGGTGATCGGGGTGCTGACGCTTGGCTTTTCGGCGGCCATGTATTCCAGCACCTTGGTCGGCGAGATGAACTTGGTCGAATCGTTCATGGCGAATGGCAGCAGGCAGACATCCCAGCCGGCCAGGAATTTCGGCAGTTCGTCGTAGTTGCGCTGGCCCATGTAATGGACGTTCTGGCCGCGCGGCAGCGAGGCCGGGTCGATCTTGACCACCGGGCCGACCAGCACGATCTGCCACTCGGGATGGGCTTCGGCCATGCGGCTGACCAGTTCGGTGTCGAAGCGCTCGTCGATGACGCCGTAGAAACCGAGGCGTGGACCGGCGATATGGGTCTGGTCAGGGTGCGAAATCGCGCTGTCGAGTGCCTGGCGGAAGTGCCTGGCGTCGACGCTGCTCGAGAAGCAGTGGGCGTTGGCGTGGCGGTCCTTCTTGGCTTCGTACAGGCTCGGGCCGCCGGTGAAGACGAGGTCGGCAATGCCGAGCAGGGCCGATTCGCGCTGCAG
>JAQGLR010000083.1 GCA_028292765.1 Massilia sp.
GAGAGGTTGCTGCCGTAGAAGCCCTGGCCGAACACGTCGGTGGCGGCGGCAACGGAGGCGATCGGGCTGTATTCGCGGCCCACGGTCAGCTGGCCGAAGCCGCCTTGCAGGCCGACCACGGCGCGGCGCCCGAACAGGGCGGAGTCGGCGGCGCCGGTGTCGAGCGCGACGCCCGCTTCGATGTTGAACATGGCTTTCAAGCCATTACCCAGGTCTTCAGTGCCGCGGAAGCCCAGGCGGCTGCTCGACTGGTTGCCCGAATTGACGACGGTGCGGCGCTTTTCGCCTGGCGCATCGGTATCCTCGACGGCGATGGCGGCATCCATGGTGCCGTAGATGGCGACATTGGTCTGCGCGTGCGCGAACAGCGGCAGGGTCGTGATCAGCGCGGCGGCCAGGGCTTTGTAGTGCATGAAGATCTCCAATAAGTGTGGCGAAGGATTGAGTTGGCATGTTGGCAAACTCAAGGTCAAGCCATCTTATCGAGACAATATGTCGTCCTGATGACACATGGAAACCGCTGCGCGGCAAAGCCGGCTAAACGATATGGTCCGCAATGGGAAGGACAATATCGATGCGGGTGCCGGGCGGTTCGTCGGCGCTGACGGAAATCTCGCCCTTCAGGGCCCAGACCCGCTCGCGCATGCCGATCAGGCCGAGCGATTCGGCCTTTTCCATTTCTTCGTCGCGAATGCCGCGGCCGTCGTCGCGGATCGTGATCAGGAGCTGGTGGTCGATGCGGTACAGGTTCATCGTCACGCTGGTCGCTTGCGCGTGGCGCGCGACGTTGGTGAGCGCCTCCTGGACGATGCGGAACACGGCGGTGCTGGCTGCGTCGTCGAGGCGCAGCTCGGCTTCGTCGGCCAGCAGGATGCAGGCGATGCCGTGGCGCTCGACGAAATCGTCGCGCAATCCCTGCAGGGCGAAATACAGCCCGCCTTCGTCGAGGGCGCGCGGGCGCAGATTGGTCGCGATGCGGCGCAGCGACGTGATGGCCATGAGCAGGTTGCCATCCATGCCGTTGATGAGGTGCTGCGTGTCCGGGGTGGCGCCGCAGGCTTCGCGCAGCAGGGTCAGGTCCATGCGCAGCGAGGCGAGCAGCTGGCCGAGGTCGTCGTGCAGTTCGCGCGAGATGTGGGTCCGTTCTTCTTCGCGGATGGTCTGCAGCGCGCTCGAGAGCTGGCGCAATTGGTCGTGCGAGCGCGCGAGTTTATGCTGCACGAGCTGGCGCTCGGAGACGTCGCGCAGGATGATCGTGTAGAGCGTACGCCCGTCCTGCAGCGTGTCGCCGATCGAGCCTTCGATCGCAAAGCGTTCGCCGCCGGCGCGCAGGCCGGTGCCGGCGTAATCGGTGCCGCGGCGGCCGGCGCGGCCGTCGGCGCGGAAAAAATCGGGCGGCGCGCCGTGCTGGTCGTCCGGGGCCTCGATGAAGCGCGCCAGCGGGCTGCCTTCCATCTGCTGCACGCTGACGCCGAACATGCTGGCCGCCGCCGGGTTGGCCAGCACGATGCGGCTGCTGTCGTCGGCCGAGACGATGGCTTCGCCGGCGTTGTGGACGATGCGCCGGCTGTGGAGCAGGGGAGAATCGGCGGCCGCGCCTTCTTCGCCGCCATCGCCGCGCTTGACGCGGTGGAGCAGGCGCGCGGCCAGGTAGCCAAGCGCGAACATCGCCAGGCCGCGCTTTCCCGGGAGCGCAGTGCGCCGTCGTTTCATGTGGATATGCCTGAGGTAACGTCCGCGCACGCGGACCAACCGCTACGATACGGCGCGCGCGAAATGGCTGGCTTGAGGCGGCACAAGCACGGCTGGGCAGGGGCGCAGGCTGGCCGCTGGCGCGGGCCCAGCCTGCGCCCACCCGGCGACGCAAGCCTTCTTTACATCTGCTTGAACAGGTGCAGGAAGCTGCGGCTCACTTCGAGTTTTTCCGAGCGTCCCTTGACCAGCACCAGGTGGCGGCCGCGGATGTCGCGCGTTACGCCCTCGATGGCGTTGACGTTGACGAGGGTGGCGCGGTGGATCTGCCAGAACAGCGCCGGGTCGAGTTCGTCGGCCAGGTCGCGCACGGGCTTGCGGATGAGCGCCTCGAACTTCTCGGTTTGCACGCAGGTGTATTTTTCGTCCGAGCGGAAGAACAGGATGTCCTCGACCGGAATCATGCGCAGGTCCTGGCCGATGCTGGCCTGGATCCATTGCAGGTGCTTCGGTTTCGGTGCCGCGATCTTTTCCGCCAGTTGCGACAGCATGGCGGTGACGCTGTCGTTCACCACCGCGCCGGGCTTGCCCTGGTGCGCCCGCAGCCGCTCCTTGAGGCGCTCGACGGTCACCTTCAGGCGCTCCGGTTCGGACGGCTTGAGCACGTAATCGACGGCGCCGCGTTCGAAGGCCTCGACCGCATACTGGTCGTAGGCGGTGACGAACACGATCTGGCTGCGCTCGCCGATCTCGCGCGCCGCTTCCATGCCGCTCTTGCCGGGCATGCGGATATCCAGGAAAGTCAGGTCGGGCTGGTGCAGGCCGACCAGTTCCACGGCTTCTTCGCCGTTCCTGGCTTCGCCCACGATTTCCAGTTCCGGCCATACCTGCTCGAGGCGCATGCGCAGCTGGTCGCGCATCAGTCTTTCATCGTCGGCAATAATCGCAGTAGGCATGGTGTGATCCGGTAGGAAAGACGAAGTGACAAGTATTCAACGAAATCGCGCGCCAGGCAAGGCTCAAGGCTTACTCATTGCGGGCCACGCATGCTCGGGGGCGTGCGTCGGCTGGTAGGGCACCTCGACCATCGCGATCACGCCGCTCGGGCTGTTGGCCGCGATATGCAGCTGGCCGGCGTCGCCGTGCAACAGGCGCAGGCGCTCGCGGATGGTCGGCAGTCCCAGCCCCGTTCCGGTGCTCGGCACCACGCCAAAACCCACGCCGTCGTCGGTGACGGTGATGCGCAGCTTGCCGTCGGCCACGTCGGCATTGACCTTCAGGGTGCCGCCCTCGGGTTTGCACTCGAGGCCGTGCTTGATGGCATTCTCGACCATCGACTGCAGCATCATCGGCGGGAAGGCGGCGCTGCGCAGCGTATCCGGGATGCGCATCTCCACCGTCAGGCGCTCTTCCATGCGCATCTTGAGCAGCTCCAGGTAGGCCGTCACCATGTCCACTTCGCGCCCGAGGTTGGTGACGAGCGTGTTGTCGCGCATCTGCGGCAGGACCGCGCGCAGGTACTGGATCAGGCTGCGCTGCATGGCCGAGGCGCGCGGCGG
>JAQGLR010000099.1 GCA_028292765.1 Massilia sp.
ACTCGGCACGGTCGAGGCATCGCTGCCGCCAGGCACGGCGGTGCTGTCCATCGACTGCGCGCCGGATGCGGGATCGATCGAGGCCGATCCGCGCACGCTGGGCCGGGCGCTGTCGAATTTGCTGCGCAATGCGCAGAAGTATGCGGCGGGCACGATTCACGTGGTGGCGCGCCGCGATGGCGCACGGGTGACGATTGCGGTCGAGGACGACGGGCCGGGGATTCCCGACGACGAGCGCGAGCGCGTTTTCGAGCCGTTTTACCGGCTCGACCGCAGCCGCGACCGGGCCACCGGCGGGTTCGGGCTGGGCTTGTCGATCGTGCGCAAGGCGCTGCAGTTGCACGGGGGAAGCGTGCATGTGGAGCGCTCGGCGCTGGGCGGGGCGCGGTTTGTGGTGGATTTGCCCGGCTAGGGTGGGCGGGGGATGTTAGTCCGGGGGGCCGCCGGGACCCACCCTACTTGGCGACCTCGGGCCTGACGTGCGTGAAGCCGTACCACAGGTGTTCCCACCAGTGGTCGCGCGAACGCACGGTATAGAGGCAGGCCTTGTCGACGCCGTCCTTGAACACCGGGTCCGGACATTTGTTCGTCAGCAGCGCGTAACGCTGGTTCTCCGCATTGACGAGCGCAATGCAGAGCCAGATGACGAGGCCGCCAAAAATGACGGCAAGCGACCAGGCCACGTGGTTCACGTGGCTGGTCTCGAACAAGTCCTCTTCCCGAGGGCGGGCGCCCTCGTAGAGTTCGAGGACTTTGCGTTCTACATCGCTCATTTCGTTGCTGCTGCCTTTGCCACGAGCGCGTCCAGGACCTGGAAGTGCGCCTGCATGACCTGGTTGGTATCCCTGATCTTCAGCTTTTCGGCGACCTGGCCCGGCGAGGTCTGGTACTTGCCGTCGACAATGATCGTCGGGGTGCCGCTCACCTGGTAAGCGCTCTGCATTTGCGGCAGGCGGCGCAGCTTGGTCATGACGCCGAACGAATTCCAGACCTCCAGGAACTTGGCGCGGTCGATGCCGTTTTTCGCCACCCAGTCGATGATCTGCTCGTCTTTCATGAGGCGCACGCGCTGGACGTGAATCGCATGGAAGACCTTGGCGTGCATGTCGCCCAGCCGGCCCATCGCTTCGAGCGTCAGGTACAGGTGGGCTTCCGGATCGGCCGGGCCCTGGAACGGCAGGTGGACGCGGCGCAGGACGATCTTGTCACCCTGCTTTTTGACCCATTCGTTCAGGCCAGGTTCCAGCACGTTACACGCCGGGCAGTGATAAGCGAAGAATTCAATGACTTCGACCTTCTTGCCGACGGCCTGGACCGGCTGGGGGGCGGACAGCGTCACGTATTCCACCCCGCTTTGCGGATTGGTGGGCGAGGCGAAAGCAGTGCTGGCGACCAGGCTGGCGGCGACGAGGGCGAAACGCAGGGAGCGGCGCATAAAAATCCTTCTTGTTTGAAAGTGGAGAAAACGACGCGAGATTACCACTTTTTTGGCCCGCCTTCGGGGCGTGGACCCGTATTTTTCAATTGCTTACGACTGTAACCGTCTTAGTTGCGCCGTGCGCGTGCCGTTTCAAGCCGCTCGCACAGGCGGGCCGCACCATGGACGATCCGCGGTCCGGCCCGCGTCAGCAATTCCTCGTCGAGCGTGAACAGGTTGTTGCGCCGTACCGCCGTCATGCCCTGGTCGGGCCGCCAGATCGACAGGCCGCGGTCCTGCGGGGTGTAGAGCTCGCCGCCGACGATCGCCTCCGGGTCGCGCTGCACCACCGCCTCGATGCCCACTTGCGGCGCGATCGTCTTCAGGTGTTCGAAGATATTCCTGCCGCCGCAGAGGCGGATCGCGTCGCTGGCGATCTGCTCGCCGTTGAGCGTGTACAGCGGATTGTCCCAGGCCTGGTAGAACACGGTGACGGGCGGCCGGTTGCCGTAGCGGGCACGCAGCGCCGCGACCTGGCTGCGAAACTGCGCGGCCGCCTTTGTCGCGGCCGCTTCGGTGCCGAGCAGGCGGCCGAAGCGCAGCACGCTGTCGGCCACCATCTCGAAGGTCCGCGGCTCGCTGTGGAAGACGGGAATGCCCAGGCCCTGCAGCTGGGCGAGCTGGCGCGCGGTGTTCCCGCTTTGCCAGACGATCAGCAGGTCGGGCTTCATCGCGATCACGCGCTCGAGGTCGATCTGGCTGTTCGAGCCGATGAGCGGGATCTTGCGCGCGGCCTCGGGGTAGTCGCTGTAGTTCATGGCGCCGACGATGCGCGCGCCGCCGCCGGCCGCGAACAGCAGTTCGGTCACGTGCGGCGACATCGAAATCACGCGCTGGGCCGGGCGCGCCAGGGTGACGCGCCGGCCGCCGTCGTCGACGACGGTGATGGCGGCGTTCGCCATGTGGGGCAACAGCGGCGCGCACAGCGCCAGCAGGGCAAGAAGTATGGCTTTCAACAGGCTCTCCGGACAGGAAGGACGGCCGCGCCGGGCAGCGGCGCAAGCGGCGGCGCAGGTGGATGCACACCCGGCAGGAAGACGGTACGCCCGCCGTGCTCGATGGCGTCGATCGGGTGGCCGAGGCAGGCGCCGAGCAGGTCGGCGCGCATCACCTCGCCCACCGGGCCGGCGCGCCAGGCCCCGCCTTTCAATAGCAGCAGCGCGTGCGTCGCCCCGCTCCAGGCCAGGTTCAGGTCGTGGCCGACGCTGACCACCGCCCTGCCCTCCTCACGGCACAGGCGCGCCAGCAGCTCCGTCATGGCGACCTGGTGCGCCAGGTCGAGCGCATTCGCCGGTTCGTCGAGCAGCAGCAGCGGCGTTTCCTGGGCCAGCAGCGCGGCCAGCGCGACGCGCTGGCGCTCGCCGCCCGACAGCGTGCGCACGTCGCGTTCGGCCAGGTGCAGCACATCGAGCAGGCGCAGCGCGTGTTCGGCCGCCGCATGGTCGTCGCTGCCTTCCCAGTAGCGGTCGGCGTGATAGGGGTGGCGCGCCATCATGACGGTTTCGATGACGCGGTAGGCGAACGCGTCGCCGCGCGATTGCGCCAGGTAGGCGCGTTCGCGCGCCAGCGCCACCAAAGGCCAGTTGGCGAGCGCTTTGCCGGCAATCGCCACGCTGCCGCCGTCCGGCGCGCGCAGGCCGGCCACGGTGCGCAGCAGCGTGCTTTTGCCGGCGCCGTTCGGGCCGATCACGCACCAGCTTTCGCCGGCATTCACGCGCCAGTCCAGGCCTTCGACGAGCACGCGGCCGTCGGCGCGCAGCAGCAGGTTCGATGTCTCGATCATCGTCGGCGCAGGTGCAGTTGGTGCAGCTGGAACAGGAACACCGGCACGCCGATGAGCGAAGTCAGCACGCCCACCGGCAGCTGCTGCGGCGCCAGCACGGTGCGCGCCAGCGTGTCGGCCAGCACCAGGAAGCTGCCGCCGGCCAGCGCCGCCGCCGGCAGCAGGATTCGGTGGTCCGGGCCGAAGGCGTGGCGGCAGGCGTGCGGCACCACCAGCCCGACGAAACCGATGCTCCCGCCCGTGGTCACCGCACAGGCCGTGAGCAGGCCCGAACAGACGAACAGGAAGCGGCGTTGCGCCACGACGTCGACCCCGAGGGTGACGGCGGCGTCGGTATGCAGCGCCATGACGTTGAGCGCTCTTGCACGGCGCAGGCCGAGCAGGAGCGCAGACCCAAGTACCACCCACGGCAGCAGGCGCCAGGAGGTGCCGGCCAGGTCGCCGATCATCCAGAACACCATGCCGCGCAGGCGCGACTCGGGCGCCACCGAGAGCATCAGGGTGACCAGCGCCATGCAGGCCGAGGCCAGCACCACGCCGGTCAGCAGCAGCACGCCGGACTCGCCGGTGCTCACCCCAGCCCGGCCGCCACCGCGCATTCCGCTCAGGTCGCGCCGCGCAAGCAGGTACAGCAGCAGCGAAACTGCGATCGCGCCACCGAAAGCGCCCAGGTCGACCGCCCACAGGGCCGCGCCGAAGAGCAGCGCCGCCAGCGCGCCGACCGCGGCCCCGGCCGAAACGCCCAGCACGTAGGGATCGGCCAGCGGGTTGCGCACCAGCGCCTGCATCATGACGCCGGCCAGCGCCAGCGCGGCGCCGGTGACAAAGGCGCTGCTGGCGCGGCCCAGGCGCAGGTCGAGCAGGGTCGCCGCCATGCTGTCCGGGGAACCCGCCACCAGGCTGCCGAGCGCCATTGGCACCTCGTGCAGCGGCACCGGCACCGAGCCCACCAGCCCGGCTCCCAACACCACCAGCAAGGCCAGCAGCGCGCACGCGCCCAGCAGCGCCGGCATGGCGCGCCGGGAGCGTGCGCGCTGCCTGGTGGGCAGGTTTTGCCGGGCGGGCAGGCGCGTCATGGCGTCAGAAGTCGTAACGGACGGAGAGCTTCAGCTGGCGGGCGTCGCTCGGGTAGATGCCGCTCCGGCAGCCGAAGGCCTGGCTGAAGTAGCGGCGGTCGCCCAGGTTCAGGCCGGTGGCGGCGAACTCCCAGGCGCCGACCCTGACCGCATAACGCGCGTCGATCGTGGTGTACGACGGAATGCGCGCGCCGCAGGTATTGTCGAAGTCGCTGCCATAGCGCTGGGTCGAGACATACTGCGCCCCGATGTCGGCGCTGTGCCCGTTGCCTGGCAACCAGGCCAGGCGCGCGGTGACGGCGTTCTTCGGCACCAGCACCATCTCGCGGCCGGCGTTCGGGCCGTCCGTGAACTCGGCCTGCACGTGCTGCACGTGGCCAGTCAGGCGCAGGTTCGCCGGCAGGTTCACGTGGCCGTCGAGCTCGACGCCCTGGCGCCGGGTCGGGTCGAGGTTGGTGTTGACGCCGAAGCCGCCGAACAGGGTCGGATCGAAGAAGATTTCGTCGCGCAGGCGGTGGCGGAAGACCCGGGCCGAGATGCGGCGGGCGTCGTTCCCGACCGTCAGGCCGAACTCGAGGTCGCGCGAGGTCTGCACGTCCAGCACCTGGGCGCCGGAACGGTAGCTGTTCTCGTCCGCATTCGGTACGCGGTAGCTTTCCCCGGCCTTGGCGTGCAGGGTCAGGCCGGGAACCGGGTCGATGCTGCCCTCGATCGACCACGCATTCTGCGACTGCTCGCTCGACTCCCGGGGAACAGTTGCGAACGCATCGGCATAGTCCTTCTCGAAGCGCTCGTGGCGCGCGCCCAGGGCCAGGCGCGCATTCCAGGCGGCGTTCCAGCGCAGTTCGTCGCGCACGTAAAAGGCGCGCGAGTCCTGGCTGGCGTCGTTGCGCGAGGTGCCAAAGGCGCTGGCATAGGTCGAGACGCGTTCCCATTGCAGCAGGTCAACGCCGGCCACGAATTCGTTGAGCACGCCGTGTGTGTGCGCCAGATGCCGCAGGCGCGGCGA
>JAQGLR010000114.1 GCA_028292765.1 Massilia sp.
GTCGAGCAGCTTCACGCCGAAGGGGGCAAACAGCTTTGCCAGCGGGATATCCTCGGTGCCGCGCACGTACTTCTCGAACAGGGGGCGCAGCCTGAGGCCACTGACTTCGTCGAACAGCGCTTCCACCTCCTGCTCGGTCACGCCGCGGCCGGCGCCCGCGTAGAAATCGCGCCCGTAGCGCTCCCACAGCGCGCGCATGACGTCGTCGAGCGACTTCGCGCCGCCGGTCTTGGCGCGGATCGTCAGGTCGAACGCCAGTGCGATCAGCGAACCCTTTGTGTAATAGCTGATGATCGCATTCGGCGCATTCTCATCCTGGCGGTAGTACTTGCTCCACGCGTCGAAGCTCGACTCGGCCACGCTCTGCTTGGTGCGGCCGCTGCCGCGCAATACGCCGCCCACGGTTTTGCCGAGCAGTTTCAGATACGTCGCTTCGCCGATAATGCCGGCACGGACCAGCATCAGGTCGTCGTAATAGCTGGTGAAGCCCTCGAACAGCCACAGCAGCGGCGTGTAATTTTCGACTTGCAGGTCGTAGGGCGCGAAGACCGCCGGCTTGATGCGCTTGACGTTCCAGGTATGGAAGTATTCGTGGCTGCACAGCCCGAGGAATTTCAAATAGCCTTCGTTCGGTTCGCTTGACGTGGGCGTGGCGCTGCTCGGCAGGTCGGCGCGCGCGCAGATCAGCGCGGTCGAGGCGCGGTGCTCGAGGCCGCCGTAACCGTCGCCCACCGCCATCGTCATGAACACGTAGCGCTCGATGGGCGCGCGCTTCGTTTCCGGTTCAAACAACGCGATCTGCGCCTCGCAAATCGCTTTCAGATCGACCTGCAGGCGCGCCATGTCCAGGTTCGGCACCAGGCCCGTGATGACGATGTCGTGCGGGACGCCATGCGCCTTGAAGCTCGCCAGCGCGAAATCGCCCATCGCCACCGGATGGTCGATCAATTCGTCGTAATTCGTCGCGACATAGGTGCCGAAGCCGTAGCGCTTCGCGCCCAGCTCCTTCATGGCGGTGGCCACGCGCCAGCTTTTCGCCATCGGGTTGGCCGGGCGCTGGATGTCCACCTCGTGCGCGCCCTCTTCCTGGCCGACCACGCGCAGGAACACGCTGGTGCCGTTGAAGAAGCCATGCGTCTGGTCGAGGTGCGCGGCGCGCACCGACAGGTCCCAGGCATAGACTTCGTAGTGGAGCGTGAGCGGGCCGGCGACCGGCGCCGCCTGCCATGCGTGCTTGTCCAGCTTCGCCAGCTTCACCGCGGCGCCGTTCGATTCGGCGCGGATGCGCACGATGTTGCGCGCGAACTCGCGGATCATGTAGCTGCCCGGGATCCAGGCCGGCAGTGCGAACACCTGTCCATCGGCGCTCGGCGCCGGAACGGTCACCGTGACGTTGAACAGGTGTCCTGCCAGGTCTTTCGGGACGATGGTGTAATGAATCGCGGGCTGTTTGATCGAGGCTGTTTTTTTCATGATGGCGAAGGAGTCGGCTGACTCCGTAGTGTAACGGATTCGGTCATGGCGGCAACATGGCGGCCAGCACCAATTTTCAGAGGTCGGCGGGGGTATCGATGTCGCGGAAGATTCCGCCGTCATGCACCTCGACCTCGGTCACACGGGAAGACTTGAGCAGCGCGCGCGCGCCCGCGTCCCCCTCCAGCGCCAGCAGCGCCGCCAGGTGGGCGGCGCCAAAGGCGACGGGATTGCCGCGCCGGCCTTTCATGACCGGCGCGGCAATGCCGGCGCCGCCGGCCAGGGCATCGAGCAGCGCGCGCATCGTTTCAGGTTTTACATAGGGCATGTCGCCCAGCGCCACCAGCCAGGCATCGGCCTCCTTGAGGGAATAAGTGAGCGAATGGCGGATCGCGTGCACCAGCGAGGCCGCCATGCCGCTGTCGGCCGTATCGCACACCGTGACCTCGCAGCCGAGCGCGCGCAGCGCATCGGCCACGCCGCCGCCGGCGGGCGGCAATACGGGCGGCACGACGGCGACGACGCGGGGAAGGACGGCGAGGAGATGGCGCGCGCTGGCCACCACGACCGGGTCGCCACTGGCGAGGGGTTGGAGCAGCTTGTTGCGGCCGCCCGCCGGATCGAAGCGGCGCCCGCGGCCGGCCGCGAGCAGGATGCCGACCGCATTCACCGGGCGCCCGCCTTATGCGAGGGTAGTCGCGGCATCCTTGATCGCCGCACGGATGCGCTGGTAGGTGCCGCAGCGGCAGATGTTGCCGCTCATGGCGGCGTCGATATCGGCGTCGTCCGGGGTGCGATTAAGGCGCAGCAGTGCCGTCGCACTCATCACCTGCCCGCTCTGGCAATAGCCGCACTGCGGCACGTCGTGGCGGATCCAGGCGTCCTGCACGGCCTTGCCGACAGGGTCCTGGCCAATGGCCTCGATCGTCGTGATCTTGCGGCCGGCGGCGCTGGCTACCGGCGTGACGCAGGCGCGCACCGGTTCGCCGTCCAGGTGGACGGTGCAGGCGCCGCACAGGGCGGCGCCGCAGCCGAACTTGGTGCCGGTCAGGTTCAGGTTGTCGCGCAGCGCCCACAGGATGGGCGTGGACGGATCGACCTCGACGCCAACATCGCGGCCGTTGATGTTCAGCCGGACCATGCGCTGATCCATCACTTACTTGATCGACTGCAGCTTCGTTTCGAGCGTCGGCAGGTCGACCGCGCCCGGGATGCGGGTGCCGTCGGTGAAGAAGATCGCCGGGGTGCCCGTGATGTTCAGCTTCTGGCCAAGTTCGACGACCTTCGCGTTCGGCGTCTCGCAGTTCGCTGGCGCCGCAGGCGGCACCTTGTTGTTGATCATCCAGTCGTCCCAGGCCTTGACCCGGTTCGGCGCGCACCAGATGTTCTTCGACTTCGTGAACGAATCCTCGTTCAGGATGTTGTACATGAAGGTGTAGATGGTGACGTTGTTCAGGTCCTTGAGCGTGGTCTGGCGCAGGCGCTTGCAGTAGCCGCAGTTCGGGTCTTCGAACACGGCGATCACGCGCTTGCCGTCGCCCTTGACCTGCTTGAGCGCCAGGTTCAATGGCAGCTCGGAGAACTTGATCTTGTTCAGGTCGTCGATGCGCGCGCGCGTCAGGTTCTTCGAGGTCTTGGCGTCGAACACGTGGCCGATGAACAGGAACTCGGCCTTCTTGTCGGTGTACAGGATGTCGCCGCCGACGCGCAACTCGTACAGGCCGCTGTAAGGCGTTTCGCTGATCGACTCGATCCTGGCGCCGCCCAGGCGCGGCTCGATGTTCTTGCGGATGTTCGCTTCAACATTGTTTTCGGCGCCGACACACGAGGCCATCATCCCCAGCGCCAGCAGCGCGGCGATCTTGGTTTTCATCACAATCTGATCCTAATTTAATTAAATACCGGCGGATTACCAGCAGGGTTACTTGCCGATGGCGTGCGCCATCAGGCGCTGCTTTACGAAGGGCAATTTATCGAGCAAGTTTAGCCCCAAATTACGCGCGATGCGCACGGGTTCCAGGTTGGCGCTGAACAAACGTTCGAGGCCGTCGGTGGCCAGTTGCATGAGTAGCACGTCTTCCTTGCGCGCCCGTGCATAGCGCGCCAGCACCCGCTCGTCGCCGGGTCCGCGGTGTTCTTCGCGCCCGGCCACCACGCGCAGCAGGTCGACGATGTCGCCAAAACCCAGGTTCATGCCGTGCCCGGCCAGCGGATGCACGGCGTGGGCGGCATCGCCGACCAGGGCCACGTGCGGGGCGGTCAGCGCGTGCGGGCGCACCAGGGCGAGGGGCACCGACTTGCTCGATTCAGGCTGCAATGGCTTGAGCGTGCCGAGCGCCTCGTCGGCGTACTCGCACAGGCGGATCGCGAGTTCGCCCATCGACTCGTCCATCAGTTGGGCGGCCAGGGTTTCCGGCGCCGACCACACCAGCGAGACGCGCTTGCCCGGCAGCGGCAGCAGCGCAATGATGCCGTCGGCGCAGGTGAACCACTGGTGGGCCACGCCATGGTGCGGCTTTTCGCAGGAAAAATTGGTGACGATGGCGCGCTGGTGGTAGGAGCGGTAATCGATGCCGATGTCGCACTGGCCGCGCACCCAGGAATCGCGCCCGTCGGCGCCGACGACCAGTCTGGCGTCGACCCGGCGCCCGTCTTCGAGTTCGATGGCAGCGCCTTCAGGCGCGCAGGCCAGGCGCACGGCGCAGCCCTGGATGACTTGCACGTTGTGCGCGAATTTCAGGGCGGCGTCGAGCGCATTATTCAGGTTACTGTCTTCGACGATCCAGGCCAGCGCCCCGGTGCGGGCGCCAAAGGCGTCAAAGCCGAGGCTGCCGCCGTCCTTGCCGTCGCCGTTCACCGCCATCGCATCGACCGGCGCCACCCGGGCCAGGTCGAGCGCGCCCCAGACCTTCAGCGAGGCGAGCAGGTCGTGGGCGGTATGGTTCAGCGCGTAGACACGGACGTCCCACGGGCGCTCGCCGCCGGCAGCGGCGCCCTCGCCTGCCGCCGGACCCGAGGCCGGGACCAGCAGCGTCACCGTATGCCCGGCCTGGGCGAAGCCGAGCGCTGCCGTCTTGGCGATGGCGCCATTGCCGACGATGCAGACGTCGCTGTGGACGCTTCCGCCGGTGCTGCCGGCGCTGCGGTATTGTGCGGTGGAGGAAGTGGGTGTCGTCATGTCAATCATTATAGCGGGATGTCATCCGGGCGCTTTCGGCGCGCGTACGCGGCACTCGTCGTATGCGCCGCGCACGCGCCCGAAGAAAGTTGCAGCCGGGACTTGCAGAGCCGCCGGGGGCTGGCTATAATCATGCCTCTCTTGGCCTGGTAGCTCAGTTGGTAGAGCAGAGGATTGAAAATCCTTGTGTCGGTGGTTCGATTCCGCCCCGGGCCACCAAGAATATCCCTACGCAACGCCCACTCATAGAAGTGGGCGTTGTCGTTTCCAGTATCGTAATCCTCGTGTCCGGTCCCCGGATGGCGGCAGATGCTTGCCTGGCACCTGGCGTTTCGCCATTGCCGCGCCTGTGCGCACGCGTTTCGTCGACCAAGCGCATAATCCTTGTGATTAAACACCAACGGGAGCACTGCGATGAGCAAGAGCCAGGACAGCAAGAAGGCAACGAAGAAGGAACCAGCCAAGACCGTGAAAGAGAAAAAGGACGCGAAGAAGGTGAAAAAGGAAGAGAAGAAGCGCCAGCAATAGCGCGCGCCCGGCCTCAGTCTTCCCGCCGTCCTCAACCCGCGGGAAGACCGAAAATCGCCTGCAGGTCGTCCAGCCCGATCCCCGGCGCCAGCCCGCCTTCGGCGTCCAGCACTGCACTCGCGAGCGCACCCTTGCGTCGCTGCATGTCCTGGATTTTTTCCTCGAGTGTGCCGCGCGCGAGCAGTTTATACACGAACACCGGCTGCTCCTGGCCGATGCGCCAGGCGCGGTCGGTGGCCTGGTTTTCGCTGGCGGGATTCCACCACGGATCGTAATGGATGACGGTATCGGCCGCAGTCAGGTTGAGCCCGACCCCGCCGGCCTTCAGGCTGATCAGGAATACGCCCACCCGACCCTGCTGGAACGCGGCGACCGGCGCGGCGCGATCCAGCGTATCGCCGGTCAGCACGGCAAACTCGACGGCACGCACGCGCAATGCATCCGCGATCAGCGCCAGCATGCTGGTGAACTGCGAAAAGACCAGGACCTTGCGCCCCTCGCTCAGCAAGGTCTCCAGCAGTTCCATCAGCGCATCGAGCTTGGCCGATCCCGCGCCCCCGGCAGACGACCTGAGCAGGCGCGGATCGCAACATACCTGGCGCAGCTTGAGCAGGGCGTCGAGGATGACGATCTGGCTGCGCGCCAGGCCCTTGCGGTCGATCTCGTCGCGCACCTTGCGGTCCATCGCCAGGCGCACGGTCTCGTAGAGGTCGCGCTGGGCGGCGCCGAATTCGACCGGCAGCACGACTTCGGTCTTCGGCGGCAACTCGGTCGCCACCTTGTCTTTCGTGCGCCTCAGCATGAACGGCCTCACGCGCCGCACCAGCAACTCCTTGCGCAGGCTGTCGCCATGCTGCTCGATCGGCTTGCGGAACCCGGCGTTGAACGCCTTTTCCTCGCCCAGCAGTCCCGGCATCAGGAAATGGAACTGCGACCATAACTCGCCAAGGTGATTCTGCACCGGGGTGCCGGTCAGGCACAGGCGATGGCGGGCATCGAGCAGGCGGGCGACCTGGGCCGCCTTGGCCCGGCTGTTCTTGATGTATTGCGCTTCGTCCAGGATCAGCAGGTGGTAGCGATGCTCGCGCAGCGCCTGTTCGTCGCGCCCGAGCAGGGCATAGGTGGTCAGCACCAGGTCAGCGCCGCCGATCCCGTCGAACAGCCGCGCCCGTTCCTTTCCATGCAGCAGCAAGACGCGCAAACCCGGCGCGAACCGGGCGGCCTCGGCCTGCCAGTTGCCCATCAGGCTGGTCGGGGCCACCACCAGCGCCGGCGCGTCGAGCCGGCCGGCCTCCTTTTCGACCAGGATGTGGGCCAGGGTCTGGATGGTTTTACCGAGCCCCATGTCGTCGGCCAGGATGCCGCCGAATCCGTATTCACGCAGGAACTGCATCCATGCCAGTCCGGCCTGCTGGTAAGCGCGCAATGTCGCCTGCAAGCCGGCCGGCACCGCGACCGGCCGGATGCCGTCGAACCGGTCCAGCTTGCGACCCATTTCGCGCAGGCGCTCGCCTCCCATCCAGCGCAGCTGCGCCGCCTGTTCCAGCTCGGCGAGGCGCGCGGCGTCGGTGACGGGGAGGCGCAATGCGCTGCCGATGCGTGCCGTGAAATACAGCTCCCCCAAGGTGGCGAGGATCGGCTTGACCCGACCCCATGGCAAGGCGACGCGCAGCGTATCCGGTAGTTCCACGATGAGTTCAGTGCTGTCGTCGCGCGCCGCCAGCGCTGCGGCATCGAAATCCCGCGGCGCCTTGCGGATCATTTCCAGCAACAAAGGCAGCAAGGAATAAGACCGGCCCTCGACGATGATCCCGAGCTCGAGCGCGAACCAGGCATTCGCGCCCTCCCCCTCCTCGTTCAGTTCGGCATACCAGTCCTGCGCTTCCGTGACCTCGTAGCGGTAATTGCCTTCGGTGTCGACCTGCCAGCCTGCAGCGCGCAGGCGCGGCAAGTCCTGGCGCGCAAACGCCAGCCACGCCGCCTGCGTCGGCAACTGCAGGGCGTCCGGCCATTCATCGACCAGGGAACCGGCTGGCGGCGCCACAAACCCGAGCCCGGCGAGAACGGCGGCGGCCGCACCTTCGGCGCGCGCGTCGCGCTCGACCAGTTCGACCGTATCGCCGGCCAGCTTGCGCAGCACCGGCTCGTCGACGCCTTCGGTCGGGATGCCGTCATAGTCGAAGGACAGCAGCGCGTAATCATGCCAGTGCCATTCGCCCCGGACGACTGTCGCAAAGCTATCCAGCAGCAAGTGCGGCGTCGGCACGATGTCGCGCCGCTGGCGCGTCTGCAGCACTTGCGGCGGCGGCAGGATGCGGTCCAGCCCCTGCTCGACCAGGCGCGCCGCCATGCTTGCGCGCTGTTCCACTCCCAGGCGCGGGGCCTGCTCCACCAGGTTCAGCAGGGCGCCCGGGGGCATTGCCGCGAGCGGTTCCGGCAGCGCCAGTTCACCCATCACGTCCCCGTCCAGGTAGCACATTGGCTCGGTCGCCATGACATGCGCAAGCGGCGTTCCGTCGTCGAAGCGCCAGCACAGCCGGACCGACTCGTCGCCGGCTTCATCGGCGTGCCAGCCCAGCGCCGCGCGCCGTGGTGGCCCGGGACGAACCGTGAACAGGCCACCGCGCTTCAGGTCGGCAACCGATGGCGCCCACAGCAGCCGGCCTTCCGCGCACAACTGGCCAAGCAAGCGGGCGCCGATCCGGCCCGCCGGCCGGATGTCGTCGACATACATGCTCCCCGCACGCAGGGCGGCCACCAGCCGGATCGGCTCTTCGTCGCCAGGGCCGACATGGGCCGGATTCAAGGCCAGCAAGCTGTAAATGTCGCTATGGATGGTGGCGCGGCCGATGCTGCCGTCCTTGCGCAGGTGCGCCTTGCACAGATGCAGGCGCGGCGCTCCGTCTCGCGGGCCGGGAATGAGTACGCAGGCAAGCCGGAATGCCGGGTTCGACGCTGCCGCCGCAGCGGGCTGCATGGACGAGCGCACCAGCGCCAGGTGTTGCAGCCAGCGCTCGGCCTGTGCGGGCAGGGCCGGCTCCTCTATCGTTTCGGGGCGTTCCAGGCTGGCCAGGAGCGCGGCGACGACATGCTTGCAGTTGTAGTCCATCGGGCAGCTGCAGTTGCCCGCGAACTCGACGCCATGGCGGCCGGCCTTGAGGCGGATCGCCTGCTGGTAGACGTTTCCGCCGCTGCCGCCGACTTCGCCGTCAATCCGGTTGCCGTCGCGATGAACATGCATGACCTTGCCTTGCCGGGCATACGCTTCGCCACGCGCAAAGGTAGTCAGGTCGAACTGGCGCGCGACATCCTGGAGAGTAAAGTGCATTTGGGTAGGCTAAAGGTCGGCATCGGTACTCCATTGTCGCCGATCTTCGTGGCGGCCTTCCTCAACCAGCGCATGCTGCTCCGTATGCACAGCGTTTCTTGTGCCAAGGCCCACCTTGCATTCCCGAAATCGCGCCCTAGGCTATAAGGAGCGACTGTCCGCGACATGACCATCCGCGATTGCCGCCGGACGGCCGCAACCCGAGGGGAAGCATCATGGACGCACAGCAAAACAAGCAACTGGTGATCGAAGGCTACCAGATGTTCCAGAGGGGTGACATTCCACACCTGCTGGAGCGCTATCACGACGATGCGCTCTGGATCGAGCCGGACGCGGAGAGCATACCGTTCGCCGGCAAGCACAAGGGCAAGGCTGAAATTGCCCGGTTTTTCGAACAACTCGATGCGCACGCACAGGCGGTGCGCTTCGAACCCAGGGAATTCATCGCGGAAGGCGACAAGGTGGTCGTCACCGGCGAAGCAACCTGGCTGGCCAGGAACACGGGGCGCAGCTACGACAGCCCCTGGGTGCACGTCTTCACGCTGCGTGACGGCAAGGTCGCCCGCTTCGAGAGCTATCACGACACGGCCGCCGGCGAGCGCGCATTCCGGCCTGACCAGCCCGGCCAGGGAGCAGCCGGGGCGCCACTGCATCACTGAAGGCGCTCGGCGACCGGCAGCAAAACGCCACCTCGCGGTGGCGTTCTTCTTTCCAAACCAAGGATGCGGCCGCGCCGCCGGTTACCACATCAAGTCGTCGGGAATCTGGAAGGCCGCGTACGGGTCGTCCTCCTCGACTGCGGCCGCGGTCTTCTTGACCCGCACCACGAGCGAGGCGTCGCGTTCGGCAATCTTGTCGGCGATGACGCGCGGCACCAGCTCGGTGCTGTCGCCCAGGCGCACGATGACCAGGCGCCCGGCCATCAGGTGCTCCTGCACCGCGTTCGACACATAAATGCGCTCGATCTTCGAGCCGTGCGTGAAGTTGTAGGCGACGTCGCCATTGCCCTTGTTCTGGCGGTTCTTCTGCACCATCTGCACGATCTGCGCCATGATCGCCTTTTGCTGCGCGGCCGCGTCACGCTGGGCGTTCAGTTCGCGTGCGCGCTCGGCATTCTTGCGCTGCAATTCGGCGGCGGCCAGCTTGGCTTCGTCGACCGTTTGCGTGCCGGTGCGGCGCTCGATCTTTTGCTGTTTGGTCTTGTCCTGCTGAAGTTGTTTTGCCTTGTTCTTGTTGACCAGGCCGGCCTTTAAAAACTGATCTTGCAACGATGCCATGCTCGGCGCTCCTATGTGTGGGGTCGTCGCCGCGCGCGGGCGGCACGACCAACCACTAGCATAGCAAACATGGCGGCCCCCTTTCCACCACCACCCTCCCCGGCCTGTCTCTCGCCGCCCGTCCCTGCCCCCGCGCTGTCGTTTCGCAACACCTGCTCCTGCTGGCCCACGCTGAATTTCCTGTTCGTCGCTTCCATGATCACGGTGTCTTGCGGGACACTGCTGCAAAGGCTGGCGAAGTCGCTGGCCGAGCTGCACCTGTTTGCGGCCTCGCTCGAGGAAGGCAAGAATGCCCTGCACGCGGTGAACGCGGAACTGCGGCTGACCGCCGCCGCGCTGGCCCAGCTCAAGGACAAGGTGCTGATCACCCGCGCCATCGACGCAACCCACGGGCCGTACCGCCGCGCATACCCATTGGGAACATGCAGCCTTCCTCGCGGCCAACGGCGCGCCGCACATGCAGGGTTACCTGTTCGCGCGGCCGATGCTGCTCGGCGAGGTGCTCGAACAACTCGGCCAGCATCCGGGCGCAAGGGGGTGGTGCGCGGCCGAAGACGGCGTCGCCTGAGCGCGGTAGCGTACCGGCTGGCGCGCTCTGGCCTCGCGAGCGAAGACCTATACTGGGGTCATCACCTCACGAGACATCCTTATGCCCAACCTCGGCCTGGTCTGCATCACCGCCTCGAAAGACATCCGCTACCGCACCGTCACGCGCACCCGCCTGCACGCGCAATCGCCGGATAGCCAGCGCAACATCCTGGACGACATCTTCCGCGACAACCTCCAGACCTTCGACGCCGGCATGCGCTATTGCCTCGATGCCGGCATCAAGCTGTACCGCATCCCCTCCTCGATCTTCCCGTTCGCCGACACCCCCGAGGGCCTCGCGGTCCTGCAGGCCCTGGCGCCGGCGCTGGCGCGCTCCGGTCGGCGTGCGCTGGAGGCCGGCATCCGGCTGGTGATGCATCCTGACCAGTTCGTCGTGCTCAGTTCGGATTCGCCGGAGGTGGTCGCCAACAGCATCAGGATCCTGCAGATGCACGCCGACATCATGGATTTGCTCGAGCAGCCGCGCTCGCCGTGGGCGCTGCTGGAAATCCACGGCGGCAAATCGAACCGGGCCGATGCGCTGGTGGCGTGCATTGCCGGGCTGCCGGATGGGATCCGTTGCCGCCTCGGGCTGGAAAACGACGAGTACGCCTACAGCGCCGAGGAAATTTACGCCATCTGCATGCGCAGCGGCCTGCCGATGGTGTTCGACGCCCACCACCACATCGTCCACGAGAAGCTGGACAGTTACGACGACCCGAGCGTTGCCGGCATGCTGGAGAAGGCGCGCGAAACCTGGGCCGTGCCCGAGCACCAGCTGGTGCACATCTCGAACGGACGGGCCGGCTTCAACGACCGCCAGCATGCCGACCTGATCGACACCATGCCGGCCTCGTATGCGCGCGCGCCCTGGATCGAGATCGAGGCGAAGCTGAAAGAGGAAGCGATCCGGGGGCTGCGGCCGTGGCTGGCTGGCGTGCAGGCGGCCGCAGGCTGAATCGCAGGCTTAGGCCTTGGTTACAACTCAGGCGCTGCGCTTGACGATCACCGCCTCCAGGTATTCGGATGGCACGACGAGCGATGCCTTGCCGGCCGTGTTGAAGCGCTCGAGCAGCGTCATGAAGTCGTGTTCCAGCGCGGCCTGCCCGTGAACATCGAGCGCGCCGAAGGCCTTGTACACGGGGCCGTAATAGTCCCGGAATATCTGCAGCCAGTGCGCGGGCGACGCGTAGCGCATCAGGAAATTGCGGCGCGCGGTGTGGATGTCGGCGGCGGCGTCGCCGAACAATTCACCGAGATAGGCTTCCGTCCCCCACGGCAGCGGCGACATCACGCCCGCCGGCGGCGGCACGTGCTTGCCGATTGTCTTGAACAGGTGGCCGATGAAACTGTCGGGTGTCCAGCTCGCCAGGCCAATGCGCCCGCCCTCGCGCACCACGCGCATCAGTTCGCCGGACGAGCGGACATGGTCGGGCGTAAACATCACGCCATAGGTCGACAGGGCGACGTCGAGGGCGCCGGCCGGAAACGGCAGGTCTTCGGCATCGGCCACCCGGAATTCCACCTGCAGCCCTTCGGCGGCGGCGCGCAGGCGGCCCTTGTCGAGCAGCTCCGGCACATAATCGGTCGAGGTGACGCGGGCGAAGCGGCGCGCCGCGGCCAGCGTCGCGTTGCCATTGCCGGCGGCAACGTCAAGCACGGTTTCGCCGGCGCGGATGTCGGCCGCTTCGGCCAGCGTTTCGCCGACAATCTGCAAGCTCACGCCGATGACGGCGAAGTCGCCGCTGGCCCAGGCGGCTTGCTGGCGCCCCTTGATGGCAGCGAAGTCCGGCGCGGCCGAAGGACGCGCTGTCACAGAAGGGGTCGATTGCGTTGATTTGTCCATGGTGGCATCCTCCATCTTCGATCTCGAATATTCCAGTATCGTGCGTGGAGGCGCCGCCGATGCGCGAGCTCGGCCGCCTGCTGTTTCCCGACGCCGAGCACGTCATGGAATACCACGTGCTGGCAAAAGGGGCGGGCTGGGCCAGGGTCGCGGGGCTGGCGCCGGTGCCGCTGCGCGCCGGCGACGTCGTCATCCTGCCGCACGGCGATGGCCACGTGCTCTCGAGCGACCCGGAACAGCAGCCGACGCGCATCGACCCCGACTGGGTGGCGGCCACCCGCCACGCGCCGAAACCGATCCCGGTCGTGTTCCACTCGCAATACGAATTCACCTGGGGCGACCATGCGGCGCCGGCCGACAACGAACTGGTGTGCGGCTTCCTCAGCTGCGACCGGCATCCGTTCGCTCCCCTGCTCGACGCCCTGCCGCGCCTGCTCCACCTGCCGGCATGCAGCGGCAGCAGCGCCCACGCGGAAATCGGCGCGCTGGCGCTGCGCGCCAGCGAAACCATGTTCATCGACGCCCTGCGGCGCTACCTCGAACACCTGCCCCGCCAACAGCACCGGCTGGCTGGCCGGGCTGCGCGCCCCTGGACGATCGACGACCTGGCGCGCGCCGCCAGCCTGTCGCGCTCGGTGTTCTGCGCGCGCTTTCCTGCGCCTGCTGGGCCAGCCGCCGATGCAATACCTGGCGCGCTGGCGCATGGAAGCCGCCGCCGGCCTGCTGCGCGCAAACCGGGCGCCGGTGGCGTCGGTGGCGCTGGAAGTCGGCTACGAATTGGAAGCGGCGTTCGCACGCGCCTTCAAGCGCGAGGTCGGCACCTCGCCGGCGCGCTGGCGGCGCATGCAGCACGCGGGCTGAACAATGGGCGCAACAAAACCCGGACAAGTCATGCTAAAATTCGCCGCCTTGGCCTGGTAGCTCAGTTGGTAGAGCAGAGGATTGAAAATCCTTGTGTCGGTGGTTCGATTCCGCCCCGGGCCACCAAGAATTCAAAACGCCACCTTCGGGTGGCGTTTTTGTTTATGCAAAGCGAAATCCGCCTGCCCGGTCGATTTCCGGGCGGCGGCCACCGCTTGTGCTTTCAGTTATCGCCCAAGTGACTTGGTGCTGACATCCATGCTCATGCGTATTAACAAGTACAGCCTCGGTGCGATGCTGTTCACCTTTGGAAAAGGTCTCCTCCTTCGTATTGGGTCCTTACTAATCCTGAACTTTTCGTTTCTGGCAGAAAAATTCGATAGTTGCCGTAGATAATTGCGTTCCCCGGTAATATATTGCATATGGAACCTACTGTCGGAAACCAGCTCGCAAGCGTCACCGATTTACTCCTCGACGCCGTCTGCCTGGTGGATGCCGGGGGACGTTTCGTCCATGTCAGTGCCGCCAGCGAACGCATCTTCGGCTACACGCAGCAGGAAATGATCGGCAAGGTGATGATCGACCTGGTGGCGCCCGCCGACCGCGCGCGCACGCTGGCCGCGGCGCAGTGCGTCATGAGCGGCCAGTCGCATATCAATTTTGAAAACCGCTATGTCCGCAAGGACGGCACCATTGTCCATATCATGTGGTCGGCCAGCTGGTCGGAAGCCGACCAGCTGCGCGTGGCAGTGGCGCGCGACGTCACGGCCATCAAGCAGGCCCAGGCGGTGCAGGGGGCGCTGTATGCCATCTCGGAGGCGGCGCATGCCAGTGACGACCTGGCAGACCTGTTTCAGCGCAGCCATGAAATCATCGGCGAACTGCTTCCCGTCTCCGGTTTTTCGGTCGCCTTGAACGACGGAGCCAGTCACGACAGGGCCGGGCGACACCTTCACTTCGCTTACCACGTGGACGGGAGCGCGCCGCAGGCGGCGCTGGTCCAGCTGTTGTGCGAGGAAGTCTACCGCACCGCTGCACCGCTACTGCTCGAATCCGGTATGGATGCAGCTGTTCCCGGTGCGCTACTGACGGCCGCCGGCACCATCGCGGGCAGCGCGCTGGCGGTGCCGCTTACGACGGCCCAGGGTACCGTCGGCGTGCTGGCGCTGTGCAGCGGAACCGCAGGCACCGGCTACACCGACCTGGACCGCAACCTGTTGCAGTTCGTGGCGGATCAGCTTGCCGCGGCCATCCAGCGCAAGCAACTGCATGCGCAGATGTGTTTCATGGCGATGCATGACGAATTGACGGGCCTCCCCAACCGGCGCCTGTTCCACGACCGGCTCGACATCGCCTTCGCCCGCGCCAAGCGGCAGCAGGCCCCGCTGTCGCTGCTGTTCATCGACGTCAACCGCTTCAAGCAAGTAAACGATCAATATGGCCACCTGTGCGGCGACTTGTTATTGCAGCAAGTAGCACACCGCATCGGTGCATGCGTGCGCGACACTGACACGCTGGCGCGCCTGGGCGGTGACGAATTCGTCGTCCTTATGGAAAATATCGCGTTGCGCGCCGATGCGGTAATGGTGATGGCAAAGATCCACCGCGCGCTGGCCGCACCGTTCGACCTTGGCAACAATGTCCTCGGTGTATCCGTCAGCATCGGCATCGCGCATTATCCCCAGGACGGCAACAACCGGCAGGAGCTGGTTTCGCACGCTGACGAGACCATGTATGCGGCCAAGGCGCAAGCGGCACGCGCCTGCGGCCTCTGACACAATCATTTGCCTGGGGCCACCCTCACTCTTTCTTTTCCCTGAATTCACCATCGATCACCGTGCCGCCGGTGCTTCTACGAGAGTTTTGGCCAGCTCCGAATTTAAAGACAGGCACGTATTCGCCTTGCGACAGATTACCCTGTAAGGCGCGGCGCGGGTGATATGTCCCAGCTCTGGTAGCCCGAGCCCCCTGCATTGCCTTCCAACCAGCCCCATATCGCGCCGGCGCAGACGGCAAGGACGCCGCTGCCACCGCACGCCTGTTTACTAAACGCGCTAAAAGCGCGCCAATTCGGCTGCATTGGTTGACTCCCCCAAAAGTCGACTGTTATAACTCTAGCTAGGGTTAGCCGTGAGGCAACAAAGCCCGCCAGACACAAAAAAACGCCACCAGACGCGTTTAATAAACCAGAAATTGGAGACGTTTCATGCACTTGTTTTCGCTGCATGGCCCGCTGCACGTCCAGCCGGGGGGGCAACCGTGAGCCAGGCCACCATGCGCGGCATCGCCGAGGCCACCGGGCTGTCAATCGGCACCGTGTCGCGCGCCCTGAAGAACCAGGCCGGCATGACCGAGGAGACCCGCAGCACGGTGCGCGCGGCCGCCCTGCGGCTCGGCTATGACTTCGCCCAGCTGAAGAAAGGGCGTATTCGCCGCATCGCATTCCTGCTGCACAGCCAGCACAACACCCTGTCGTTCAGCCCGTTTTACTCGCCGGTGCTCCAGGGCGCGGAAGAAGCCTGCCGGCGCGAGGGCGTTGCGTTGTCCTTTATCGCGGTCGGCCCGGCGGATCCGGTGCTGGCGCAAATCCGCCTGCACCAACCCGATGCCATCGTATGCGCCGGCTTTTTCGAGCCGGAGGTGCTCGTTGCCCTGCAGCAAACCGGCCTGCCGATTGTGCTGGTGGACATGTACCAACGCGGTTTCTTTGCCTCGGTCAACCCGGACAATATGCGCGGCGGCTACCTGGCCACACAGCACCTGTTGCGCTGTGGCCGCAAGCGCGTCGCCATGCTGTCCGGCTCGCTGGCCCACTACAGTATCCGGCAACGCAATCGCGGCTTCCGCCAGGCGCTGTTCGACGCCAAGGTCTGCGCAGACCCGGACCTGGAGGTCATGGTGCCGGCCATGGGCGAAGGCGACGAGGGCGTGGTGGAAGCCATGCGCAGCCTGCTCAGCCTGCCAAGGCGGGCCGATGCGGTCTTTTGCTACAACGACAGCACGGCTCTAGCGGCCATGAAGTATTGCCTGAGCGAGGGGCTCAAGGTTCCGCACGACATCGCCATCGTCGGTTTCGACGACATCGCCGCTGCCGCCGCCGCCATTCCCCCGCTCAGTACCGTGCGCGTGGGCAAGGAGGCGCTGGGGCGGGCCGGGATCGAATTATTGCTCAGCAAGCCAGACGACAACCCATCGCAGATAACCGTGCCAGTCGAGCTGATCGTACGCGAAAGCAGCTGCGACGACTAATGTACACCTCACCCTGATTGCAATATGTCCGCCCTCCCCAACTTCCGCAGCCCGGCCGTCCTGCTCGACCATGCGCGGCACACCATGCGCTTCTACCATCCGCGCGCGATCGACCCCGCCGGCGGCCTCTATCACTATTTCAGGGATGACGGCACGGTCTACGACACGCGCCATCGGCACCTGGTCAGCAGCACGCGTTTCGTCGTTACCTATGCCCTCGCCTACCGGCATTTCCATGATCCGGCCTACTTGGAGGGCGCGCGCCATGCCGTGCGCTTCCTGCGCGACGTGCACCGCGCTCCTGCTGGCGGCGGCTACGCCTGGCTACTGGACGGGCGCGATGTGGTGGATGGCACGCAGCACGCCTATGGCCTGGCCTTCGTGCTGCTGGCCTATGCGCATGCCACGATGGCGGGGCTGGAGGAGACGCGTGCCTGGATCGGCGAAACCTTCGACCTGATGGAAGAGCGCTTCTGGGACGCCCAGTCCGGCTTGTATGCCGATGAAGCCAGCCAGGACTGGAGCGTTCTGTCGGGCTACCGCGGACAGAACGCCAACATGCATGCGTGCGAAGCACTGCAGGCGGCATTCCAGGCTACCGGCGAGCGCCGCTACCTGGAGCGTGCCTATACCGTCGCTTACAACATCACCCAGCGCCAGGCGGCGCGCTGTGGCGGCTTGATCTGGGAGCACTACAACGACCAGTGGCAGCCCGACTGGCGCTTCAACTTCGACGATCCGGAAAACCTGTTCCGCCCCTGGGGCTACCAGCCGGGCCACTTTACCGAGTGGGCCAAACTGCTGCTGCAGCTGGAAGCGCGCGCCAGCGGTGTGCTGGAGCACGACCTCAGCTGGCTGCTGCCGACTGCCGAGCGGCTGTTCCGGGTCGCCCTGGAGCAGGGCTGGGATGCCGACAACGGCGGCCTGTGCTATTCGCTGGCGCCGGATCTGACAGTGTGCGACCCGCACAAGTATTTCTGGGTGCAGGCCGAGAGCGCGGCGGCGGCGGCCATGCTGGCCCAGCGCACCGGCAACGCGGATTACTGGGACTGGTACCAGCGCCTGTGGGCGTACAGCTGGGCCCATTTCGTCGATCACGAGTACGGCGCCTGGTTCCGCATCCTCGACCGCGAGAACCGCAAACTCAGCGACGAGAAGAGCCCGGCCGGCAAGGTGGATTACCACACGATGGGCGCCTGCTACGACATCCTGGCCGCGCTGGCGAAGGCCGACCATGCATGACGCGCCGCTGATGCTGTGCGCCGGCGAGGCGTTGACCGACCTGATCAGTCAGGGCGGCGAGCAGTGGGTCAGCCGCGTCGGCGGCTCGGTGTGGAACGTGGCGCGCGCACTGGCCGTGCTGGGCGAGCCCACCGCCTTCGCCGGCGCCATCAGCCGCGACCGCTTCGGCGATGCCCTGTGGGCGGCCAGCGAAGCGGTGGGCCTGGACCTGCGGCTGATCCAGCGCGTGGCGCGTTCGCCGTTGCTGGCCGTGGTGGAGCAAGGCGAGCCGGCGCGCTATTTCTTTATCGGCGACGACAGCGCCGACCTGCATTTCGATCCCGCCGCGCTGCCCGGCGGCTGGGCGGCGGGGCTGCGCTGGGCACACTTCGGCGGCATCAGCCTGGCGCGCGAGCCGCTGGCGTCGAGCCTGGTCGCGCTGGCGCAGCAGTTGAAGGCGCAGGGGGTGGCGATCAGCTACGACCCCAACTACCGCAACCTGATGGACGAGCGCTATGCGCCGACCCTTCAGCGGATGGCAGCGCTGGCCGATGTGATCAAGGTATCCGACGACGACTTGCGCGGGCTGTTCCCCGGCCTCGGATTGGAGGCGGCGCTTGAGCGGCTGCGCGCGTTCAATCCCGCGGCGTATTGCCTGCTGACGCGCGGCGGCCAGGGCGCCACCCTGTTCCATGGCGCGCAGCGCTGCGACGCGCGCGCCCCTGCGGTGGAAGTGGTGGACACCGTCGGCGCCGGCGACGCCAGCGTGGCCGGCCTGCTGCACAGCCTGGCGCGCCACCCCGGCCGTCCACTTCAGGCGCACCTGCATGCCGCGCTGGCGGCCGGTTCCGCCGCCTGCCTGCAGGCAGGCGCTAACCCGCCGCAGCCCGCGGACATGCACCGATTGATCGAACTACTGCAAGGAGACGTTGCATGAAGCGCCGCGCCCCGCCGGCCGGGGTTGCGCCTTAGCGGACGACCGACGGGCCGGTAAATAACAACAAATAGAAGGAGACAATCGCATGGAACACATTTCGCAGCCGTCGCCGCTGCCGCAATCGCGCGCGGCAACCGGGAATACCGGGCCGCTCATCATCGTCACTACCCTGTTCTTCATGTGGGGGCTGCTCACCGCACTCAACGACGTGCTGATCCCTCACCTGAAGGCGCTCTACACGCTGACTTATGGGCAAGCGATGCTGGTGCAATTCTGCTTTTTCGGTGCCTACCTCCTGGTCTCTCTACCGGCTGGTGCGCTGATCAAGAAAATCGGCTACCAGAACGGCGCCGTGACCGGGCTGGTCGTCGCAGCTGTCGGTTGCGCGATGTTTTACCCGGCGTCGAAGAGCGGCTACGCACTGTTCCTGTTCAGCTTTTTCGTGCTGGCCGCCGGCATTACGATCCTGCAGGTAGCCGCCAATCCGTATGTGACAGTGCTGGGCGACGCGCGCACGGCGTCGAGCCGGCTGACGCTGACGCAGGCCTTCAACTCGCTGGGTACAACGATTGCGCCGGCCCTGGGCGGTATCCTGATCCTGTCGGCGAGCACCCTGGGCGTGGCGGAGCTGGCGCAGTTGCCGGCTGCGCAGCAAGCCGTCTACCGCTCAACCCAGGCGGCCAGTGTCCAGATGCCTTACCTTGTGCTGGCTGGCGCGCTGCTGTTGCTGGCGGTGATGTTCGCGTTTGCCCGGCTGCCCAAAATCGATCATGTTGAGGACGGTGCGCTGCAACGCGAGAAAGTCACCGCGCGCTCGGTGCTGGCCCATCCTCACCTGCGGATGGGGACGATCGGCATCTTTCTCTATGTCGGCGCCGAGGTGAGCATTGGCAGCTTCCTCATCAATTTCCTCGAACAGCCCGATATTGGCGCGCTGACGCCGGCAACAGCCGCCCACTACGTCAGCTACTACTGGGGCGCCGCCATGGTCGGACGCTTCATCGGTTTCGCGGTCATGCGTTTCGTCAGCCCGGGCAAGGCGCTCGCGTTCACTGCTGCCCTGTCGATTGCGCTGATCATGGTTGCCGTCTTCGGCCGTGGCCCTGCTGCGATGTGGGCAATCCTCGCGGTCGGACTGTGCAATTCCATTATGTTCCCGACAATTTTCAGTATGGCGCTGTACCGGCTGGGGAAACTGACCGGGCAGGCCTCGGGCATCCTCTGCATGGCGATCGTCGGCGGAGCGGTGGTGCCCTTCGCCCAGGGCTTGTTCGCCGATGCCATAGGCCTGCAAAGGTCGTTCCTGGTGCCGGCAGCTTGTTATGCCTTCATCCTGTATTTCGGCTTGAAGTTTTTGGGGCTTTACAAAAGGGACGAGTCGGTCCTACATCCAACGGGGAGTAATACATGAGCATGAAAAGAACGACACTGGGTTGCGCGATCGGCGCCATTTACGCGCTGACGGCGCCAACATTCGCGCAGGTGACATCGCAAGAGACACCCCTTGCCGGCCAGGCTGCTGACGCCGCCGATTCCCAGGTCGTCGTGGTCACCGGCTCGGCGCGTCCGCAGCGGCGCTTCGACGTTTCCTATGCGGTCAATGCGCTTTCGCAATCGGAAGTGCAAAAGCTGGCCCCCCTGAACATGGCTGACCTGCTGGGCAAGTTGCCGGGTATCCAGGTCGAGGCGACAGGCGGCGAGGTGCAGAACGTCACCCGTGTGCGCGGCATCCCCACGGACGACGGCTACGCCTTGTTCCAGCAGGATGGCCTGCCGCTGATGACGGAGATTAACGGTTATTTCTTCCGTGGCGACAGCATGAACCGCTATGACCTGATGACCAAAACCCTGGAAGTGGTGCGCGGCGGTCCCGCGCCGGTCTACGCAAGCCAGGCCGCCGCCATCATCAACAGTACGACGGTCACCGGCACCGCCACCACCCGCGGCAAGGCCCAGGTGAGCGTCGGCACCACCGGGCTCAAGCGCCTTGACGCCTACCAGGCGGGCCCGATCAGCGACCGCACCTTTTATGCCATTGGCGGCTTCGTTCGCGAGGATGACGGCCATCGGGAGAACGGGTTTCCCAACGATCGCGGCGGGCAGATCCGGGCGAACATCAAGCACGTTACTGACGTGGGCACATGGAAGCTGAGCGCCAATTATCTGAACGACCATAACGTCTTTTACCTGCCGATCCCGGTGGCCGATCCACGCAATCCTGCCGTTTCCCTCGATCCGTACATCGATTACTTCAAGGGGACGATGAACTCGCCGGCGCTGCGCAGCGTCAGCCAGAAAAACCGCGATGGCGCGGGCGGGCTGCAGACCGACCAGCGCGACCTGGCGAATGGCCGCCATCTGAAGTTCGGCAACATCGGCCTGCAATACGACGGCACCATGGGCGAGTGGCAGGTCTCGGCCAAAGGCGGCCGCACCAAGGGCAAGCTCGACTTCGACGCCTTCTATTCGACGTCCAACCCGGCCGACGCGACGACCTTCGCCAACGGCTTCCTGACCGCGTCCCGCGCCGCGTTCGGCCCGGTGGCACGGCTGGGCTATGCACTGTCGGGCACCGGCGGCGCCCAGGTCTACGATCCTGCGTCTGCCTCCGGCCTCGTCATGCAGGGACAGTTCCGTACCCTCAAGTCGGAATTTTACTCAAACCAGGGTGACATCAACTTCACGCGGGCCTTCCAGACTGGCTTTGGCAACCACGACGTGAAAGCAGGCTTCTACGGCAGCACCTACGGCGCCACGAGCCGGTCGTTGTACAACGACATGCTGATCGAGATGAATAGCCAGCCGCGCACCCTCGACCTCATCGCCTATTCGGCAACCGGCGCGGTGCTCGGTTCCGTCACCGACAAAGGTGTGCTGCGCTACACGACGACGCTGAATCAGGGCGACGTCAACGCCAGGATGGGCGCGCTGTACCTGAACGACACGTGGGAAGTTTCCGACAACCTGCGCATCGATGCCGGCGTGCGCAGCGAGCGTTATCATTACGACGGCTATGCCTTGCTGACGGCGCAGGCGAACCTGGGCGACGCGGCGACGCTGGCCGACAATACGACGCGTGCGTTCACCGGCGAACGCCAGGAGAACGTGATCAAGCCCAAAACCACCAACTGGACGGTGGGCGCGAACTACGACTTTTCCGCCATGTTCGGCGGCTACTTCCGCGCGTCCCACCTCGAAGTGCCGCCGACGATGCAGAACGCATCATCGGTCTCCGCGCTGGTGCTGACGACCAAGGCCGACCAGTACGAAGTGGGCTTCAAGACCACCTTCGGCCGTTCCTACCTGTACATCACCGGCTTCCACGCGAAGTTCGATCCGCTGAATACTTCCTTCGTCGCGTTCAACCCGGTTACCGGTCGCAATGACCAGACCGTGCCGTTCTTCGGCGAGGCCACTATCAGCGGTGCCGAAATCGATGGCGCCTTGCACCTGGCGAAAGGCTTCGTCGTCAGCGGATCGCTGACGCTACAAGATCCCAAGTACAAGAACTTCGTGAACGCGTCGGGCGCCGATCCGTCGAAAGTTGTCGGCAACCAGATCGTGCGCGAACCGAAGGTGTTCGGCAACGTCCGTCCGAGCTACAGCTTCAACCTGGGCGACGACGTGGTGGACGTGTTCGGCAGCTATTCGTACACCGGCAAGCGCTACGTCGATCTGTTCAATGCCACTGTCCTGCCTTCGTATCACTCGATCGGCGCGGGCTTCACGGTAACGCGTGGCGACTGGCAGGTGGTACTCACCGGCGACAACCTGACCAACGCGAAAGGCCTCACTGAGGGCAACCCGCGGACCGACACACTGTCGGGCCAGGGCAGCAACGTGGCGATCTATGGCCGTCCGGTGTTCGGCCGCAGCGCGCGCCTGGCCGTGAGCAAGGCCTGGTAACCCAACCAACAACCAACATTTCATACCTATGAGTAAACATTTCATACTCGCGGCGGCGCTGGCCATCGCACTCCCTTCCCATGCCGCCCCGGTCCAGGACCAGCATTGGGCCTTGATGGCGGAGCGCATGTTCCCGGCCGTCACCAGCTTGCCAGCCGGCCACCAGCCGCCACGTCTCACCGCTGTGCTCGACAGCAGGAAAAAGCGTATCGATGCATGCCAGCAGGCGTCGAAATGCCTGTTCCTGGCTAGTACCTGGAACGATGAAGAGATGGATGCGGTGGCCAGTGCCGTCGCCGCTGTCCCGGCTTCGCCCGGCAAGCGCTCGCCAATTGCCGATGACGGGGTCAAGGCCCAGGTCACGCGCGAACTGCGGGGCTTGAACGCCGTCCTGCAAATCTACGGCTTTGGTACCGAATCACGCTACCCGATGATCGACGGCTCCTTCGAAAAGCCCGGCACCGAGGCTTTCAAGGCGTTGGTGGCGGACGCCATCTGGCTGGCCGATGCGGGAAGAAACGACCCGGGAATGCGCCTCGATCCCAGCATCCCGCTGGCCATCGCGCTCATCGACGCCAACGAACGGCACGACGCAGTGCTGTTCGAGCCGCTCGACAAGGGTCTCAACGCGGCACCGTATGCCCGCGCCCGTGGCACCGACTGGAAGCGCTACAAGTACACCGCGATTATCATTCCAGGCGTCGGACCGGAGAATCCGGCGATTGCGATGAGCGCACGCGGCAAGCTGCACCTGAAGCTGGCGGCAAGCCGTTTCGCCGACGGCACCGCGGCGTTCATTGTCGTCAGCGGCGCAGCGGTGCATCCGAAAGAGTCGCGTTTCGTCGAGGCCGTCGAAATGCGCAAGGTGCTCATCGAGCGCTACAAGGTTCCAGCGGACCGCATCGTCATCGAACCGTACGCTCGCCATACCACCACGAACCTGCGCAACGTGACGCGCCAGCTCGTTGCCATGGGTGCGCCGATCGAGCAGCCGACGCTGATTGTTGCCAACATGAGCCAGAGCCGCTACATCGAAAGCCCCGAGTTCGCGGCCCGTAACCCGGCCGAGCTGGGTTACCAGCCCGGTGTCGTCGGTCCCCGCCTGTCGCCGTACGAACTGGAGTTCCGTCCTTCGCTGCGCTCGCTGCGCGTCGACCCGTGGGATCCGCTCGACCCCTGAACCGGAATCGGCCGGGGCTTGTATCGCCGGGCTTTGTATTCGATCCCGGCGGCGCTGCCGGCGCCGGCTCAGGCCGGCGCCCGTGCAGGCCGTATCAAGATGCGTTGAACGCGCCATACCCGCAGCCATGATGCACGAAGCGCCGGGCAAGGTCCGTCGTCAGCCGGTGCAGCGCGCACCTACGAGTGGACAGCGTGCTTTCGAAATCATGAAAATTGCGTCAGCGAAAGCGGATAAATAACACTATTGTGCCTGACAAGTCCAGGCCTGCCCGGCGCCCTCGATGCGCGCCGCACAGGTTCCTGCGGTTCCAGAGGTGGGATTAAACTTTGGTCGCGAACTGGCCGGCCTTCGTTGAAATACGGGGCCCGACGCCAGGCCGCACCTGCAACATTGCAAGCACGCCGATCATGGTGGCAACCGCGGTGGCGATAAACATCGACGAATAGCCATACTTGGCCGACAGAATGCCAGTCAGCGTCGGCGCCAGCACCGCAGCAATGTTCGCAATGAAATGCATGATGCCGCTGAAGGTACCGACGCGCGATGGCGCGGTGTCGATCACGACTGCCCAATAGACGGAATTCGGCAAGGCATTAAGCGCATTACCCAGCGTCATCAATGCAATCACGGCCCAAACGCTGTGTGCCTGGGAAACCGCCAGGAAGCACAACGTGGTCAGCAACAGACAAGCTGCGGCAAACCAGCTGCGCGCGATAACCAACTTGCCGGTGCGCTTGTACAGCCAGTCTGAAATACGGCCGCCCAGCAGCACGGTGAAACAGGCCCCGACCCAGGGAATCATGCCGATATACCACAACGACGACAGGCTGAAGCCGAATTCATCACGCAAGTACTTCGGGGTCCAGGTCAGCAACATGAAGTTCACGTACATGAACGAGAAGTAGCCGATCGAGTTAAAGAACAGCGTGCGGCTGCGGAAAAAGCTCCACCACGGCAGTGCTTCGGCCGCGTCGGCATTGGCCAGCGCAGCGGGCCGGTTCGCCTGGATCAATGCCAGCTCGGCGGCATTGACCTTGGGATTGTCTTCCGGCCGGTTGGTGTAGATGCGGGCGAACAATGCGATCAGGACCAGGCCGAGCACGCCAAGCACAATATACATGCTGCGCCAGCTACCGGTCAGCATCAGCAAGCCGACCGCCACTGGCGCCGTCAGCAAGGCACCGAGTGGTGTGCTCAGCAAGCCGATCGATACTGCAAAGCCGCGCTCGCTCGGCGCCGCCCAGGCCGACACGGTCTTGTTGATGATCGAATAGGCGGGACCTTCGGAAAAGCCGAACAGCACCCGCACCATCGCGAAACCGGTCAGTGCCGAGCCGCCAAATACGGCAAGCCCGATATCGCCAGCCCAGATCATCAGAATCGCAAACAGCGACCATGCGGTACCAGCCACCACCCACACGCGCTTGGCGCCGACCCGGTCGGCCAGGGCGCCGCCAATGAGCGCGCCAAACATGTAGCCATAGCCGAAATAGCCGAGCACTGCGCCCCAGCCGGCGCGGTCGAAACCGTATTCGCCGATGATGCTGTCGGCTGCATACGCAATGGCGCCGCGATCGATGTAGTTGATCATCGCAATGATCACGATCAGGAAGAAAATGGTAAACCGGTAGCGGCTTGGTTCTTGTAATGGATTCATGGTTTTGTCTCGTTAGTCAATGTAATAAACGCAGATCCAGGGGTCATGGATGGGCGATCACCGAGCGCGCTACGCCGATTTGTTCCAGCGCATGCGCGACGCGGAAACACAAGTCCTCGCGCCACGGCGCCGCGATCACCTGCACGCCAAGCGGCATGTGCCCGTCGCGAATGAACGGCACCGTGATGGTCGGCAGGCCGATGAATGAGATTGGCTGCGTGAGCATCCCCATATAGGCGCGTGGGGCGACGTCGGCACCACGCAATTTCATCGAGGTCGCGCCGATTGGTGTCGCGCTGCGCGGCGATGCCGGCGCCAGGATCACATCGACCGTTTCGAAGATCTGGGCAAGGTTGGCGCGAAACCAGTGCCGGAAGCGCTGCGCCTGCAGATACCAGGCCGCCGGGGCGATGGCACCGGCAATCATGCGGTCTTTGGAACGCGGCTCGAAATCCTGCGGGCGCGTGCGCAGGTTGGGCAAGTGCAGGTTACCGACCTCGGTCGCGCTGATGATGTAGGCCGCCGCGCGCGCGCGCTCGGCTTCGGGAATCGTTATGCGTCGCGTGGTGCCGAGCGCGCGCGCGAATTCGGCAACCGCATGCTGTGCTTCCTGTTCCGCATAACGCTCGAAGTAATCATCGGCCACGGCGATCCGCAATTCCCGAACGTCAGTGGTCATGGCCTGGCTGACCGGTTCGCTGGCGCGGCTGGTGCAGGCCGGGTCGCGCGGATCGGCACCCTGCAGGGCATCGTAGCAAGCTGCCAGGTCGGCCGCGCTACGTGCAAACGCGCCCACCGTATCGAGGCTGGCGGACATCGGGAAGCAACCGGCCCGGCCAAGCCGTCCGAAGGTCGGCTTGATGCCGAACGTCCCGCATAAGGCGGCCGGCAGGCGGACCGATCCGTTTGTATCCGAGCCCAGGCTCAGCGGCACCAGGCCGCCGGCAACTGCGGCTGCCGAGCCGCCCGAGGAACCGCCGGCGATCCGGGTCGCATCATGCGGATTGCGCACCGGGCCGTAATGGGTGTTTTCGGTGGTGAACCCGTACGCATATTCATCCATGTTGAGCGCGCCCAGCAGGATCGCGCCGGCCCTTTGCAGATGGCACACGGCGGTCGCATCCTGTCGTGCAGGCGCCAGCTCCGCATTGATGCGCGAACCGGCCAACGTGGCCATGCCGTCGATGTCGAACAGGTTCTTTACCGCATACGGCACGCCGGCCAGTGGACCGGTTGCCTGGCCCGCCGCGATTGCCGCGTCGACGGCACCCGCCTCGGCCAGCGCCCTTTGCTCGGTCACGGCGGTAAAGCAATTCAAGGCAGCGTTGCTTGCCGCGATGTTGGACAGAAAGGCGCGCGTGACTTCGGAAGCGGAAACATCTTTTGCGCGGATCGCTGCGGCGATTGCAAGCGCGTCGGCTTCGAGTAATTTCATGGCTTGAACACCTGCGCCGGTTCGGTGTCGACGCCGAGCGGAAAGTCCATCACCTGCTCGGCCATTGCGGCCAGCAGTTGCATTGACGCGCGCAGGGAATCCCGGGACTGCTCCGGTATGGTCAACCCGACTGCCGTGGCAGCGGGATCGATGTATTCCTCGAGATTGAATTGCATGGGTTTCCTTTGAACGAGTGCACTATGTCCTGCGCACGACATGGGACGATCGGTAAAAAATATGGTTTTTACAAGGTCCAGTATATGGCGGCAAAAGTGCTGCTACAATGCAGATTAACGCCACAGCGAAATGCATTTCTGCAGGCGACGTACCTTGGCATTGCCGGACGCATACCGAAATGTTTGACTGGACTGACCTGCGTTACTTCCTCGAATTGCACCGGACCGGGAGGCTGAATCTGGCCGCACGCCGGGCGGGCGTCGATCAAACCACGGTAGCGCGCCGTGTCCAGGCGCTGGAACGCTCGGTAGGGACACAGTTGTTCGATCATACGACCGCCGGCTACCGGCTCACCGAGGCCGGCCTGAAGCTGCTGCCCCACGCCGAGGCCATGGAAAGCACGGGCATCGCGATCGAGGAGGAAATCGCGGGCCGTGACTATGCGATTTCGGGCCTGGTGAGAATCGGCGCAACCGAAGGTCTGGGCAGCTATTTCCTGGCCCAGCGGCTACCGGAGTTCAATGAGCGCTTGCCGGATGTCGAGGTGGACCTGATCTCCCTTCCTCGCTTCGTCAACCTGTCGAATCGGGAAGCCGATATCGCGATTGGCCAGGAGCGGCCGCTTTCTGGCCGTATCGTCGCCAGCAAGCTGACCGATTATGTATTGAAGCTGTACGCCGCGCCCGGCTACCTCGCACGCCATGCGCCAATCACCGCCCGCAAGGACCTCGATGGCCACGCCTTCGTCACCTATGTTGACGACCTGATCTACACAAAGGAATTGCGCTATCTCGACAGCGTGTGCCGCGCGCCGCGGCTGGCGCTGAACAGCACCAGCATCCTCGCCCAGTACTACGCCGCGATCGCCGGTGCCGGGCTGGCAATTTTGCCAGCCTTCCTGGTGCCCGCCGAATCCGGGCTCGAGGCCGTGCTTGAAGGGGAAGTGCAACTGACCCGGTCCTACTGGATCTCGGCACGCAGCGAAATGATCAAGCTTGCGCGGGTACGCGCGGCTTGGGATTTCCTGAAGGAGCTAGTGGAGCGGGAGCAGGATGTGATGATGGGACGGGCAGCAAGCGCTCTGCAGGCGGCCGGCCAGCCTTGACCGTTCGGGCCCGCACGCCTGTTGTTGCCGCCTTTCTTGACCTGGCAGCTCAGTTGGCAGCGCGAGGATTGAAAATCCTTGTGTCGGTGCTTCGATTCCGCCGCCAACCATCACCGGTTGGCGTGTTCGTTTGTGGAATCCTTGGTCTTGTGTCCGGTGCAGGCATGAGGGCTAGCGCCTGAGCTTTTGGCCCTTAATTGACGCGGTCCCCGGGCCAGTACTCTTTCGGCAACGTCGTCTGGTACTTTTTCGTTACTGAGCAATGTTCTGGCCCAATCTTCGCCTAGTTTTCCCTCGATTTTAAGCGAAGCTTCGATAATGGCGGCATGTACATGATTCCTGCGCCTGCAGCCAACATATGTCGGCGCCGGTGCTGTGTCTTGAGATTTCGGATCGAAAACGTGTCGCCTTCGCCCAGTGTACAGAACGCGCTCAGCAATATTTTCGGGTACGTTTTCTCGAAGAAGGTATGCCATTGCTTCGTTAATGCCTAACATTTCCTTGTAGACAAGGGCAACGTCCAAACGCTGGGAAACAAGAAGATTATGACGAGGACTGAAAGTCATGTAGGCCCTTGGATAGCAGTTATCTCAACATTCATGATGGGGCGGGAAATCTGGCCCGCCCGACGCAAGCACGCATTCTCATAGAGCCGTCGATGCAAGGGTAAGCGCCGAGTCGCCGTGTTACGTCGTATCCGACGAAGATCCGCGCGGCAGCAAATCGTTTATGACAGCGCTGAGTCTTTCCACCGACATCGGTTTCCCGAGGTGTGCCGAGAAGCCGGCGGCGCGAGCGTTAGCGATGTCATCGTCGCGCTGCATTCCGCTAATTGCAATAGCAGGTAGTGCGGCCAGTTTCGGGTTTGCGCGTACGCGCCGCAAGAATTCGTAACCATCGATCTCTGGCATTGAAATATCCGAAATCAGAAGATCCACGTCTTCTCGCGCGAGAATATCCAGCGCTTCACGGGCACTAGTAGCAGAAAATACGGTAGCGCCACTAACTTCCAATAGGGACGTGAATACCACGAGCATCTCCTGCATGTCGTCGACCACGAGAATACGCAGACCGGCAAGGCTATCCTCGACGTTGGAATTGCCTTCATTCAGATGTGTTTGGCCGCTGAAGAGGGGCAACCAGAAACTGAAGCGGGCACCTTTACCGATGCCTTCGGAAAAGGCCTCGACCTTGCCACCGTGCAGTGCAAGGATCTCTCGTACCAGGGCCAGGCCGATACCCAATCCGCCTTTGGAGCGCGTTGTCACTGTCATGCTCTGGCCGTACATGTCGAACACGCGGGGCAGGAAATCCGGTGCAATACCTTGACCATTGTCAACTACGTCCAGGCGTACAAACTCGCCTTCTTGCGCGGCGCGTAAGTCGATATGCCCGCCGGAAGGTGTGAACTTGACCGCGTTGCTCAGCAAATTCATGACGACCTGCTCTAGCCTCACCACATCGGCCAGCACATAGGCGCCGTTACTTTCGTCATTCAACGCAATGGTGATGTTGCATGCAGCCGGGTTGTCGCGCTCGACGTCGATAATGTCCTTTAAGACTCGCCCAATGTTTACCGGGGCCATGGTCAGCGACAGCTTGCCGGTGCGTGCACGCGACATATCCATCAGGTCGTCAATGATTTTCGCCTGACTCATCACTGAATTGCGAATGACTGTGGCTACCCGCATGAACGCTGGCGACGTGCGTATTTCCGGCATGCGCGCGAGCAGTTCGACGTTAATGTTAATCATGTTCAGCGGATGCCGCAGCTCGTGCGACATCACCGACAGGAACTCGTCCTTCAGCGCAGAGGCCTGCTGGGCGTCCGAACGCTGGGCCTGTTCACGGTCCAGCACCTGTTCGAGTTCGTTCTCGTGGCGCATGCGCGCCGTGTCGTCGCGGGCAATCTTCGCGTAGCCGTAGAACTCGCCGTTGCGCAGCGGCGTCGTCACGCCGCTGCAAAAGAAGCGCGAACCGTCCTTGCGCACGTGCCAGCGTTCGTCTTCGGCGCGCCCATCCTCGCGCGCCCTGCGCAACTCGTCTTCCGGTACGCCGTTCGCCACGTCTTCCGGCATGAACAGGCGCGCCATTGTCTGGCCAAGCATTTCCTGCTCGGTGTAGCCGAAGAGGTGGTGCGCGCCCTTGTTCCAGCTCGTGGCACGCCCCTCCTGGTCGAGTGTGATGATGGCGTAGTCGCTTGCGCTTTCGGCCACCATGCGCATGTGCGCCTCGCTGGAACGCGCCTGCTCTTCGGCCTGGCGCCGCAATGTAATGTCGAAGAAGGTCATCACGGCCCCTTCGATCCGGTCTTCGTTTGTCCGGTAGGGCAGCAGGCGCACGATGTAGTAGCGGCCTTCTGTGCTGCGCACCTCGCGCTCGACCGGGCGCAGGGTCTCGAAGGTGACGCTGACGTCGTCGGCCAGGTCGTCATAGTCGAGCTTGTGCGTGAGGTCCAGCAGCGAGCGGCCGATGTCGGAGGCGATGATCGAGAATAAGTCGGTCGCGCGCGGCGTGAAGCGCTTGATGCGCAAGCCGCTGTCGACGAAGATGGTCGCGATGTCGGTCGAGGCGATCAGGTTGTTCAGGTCGTCGTTGGCCTTGCCGGTTTCTTCCACCTTCACCTTGAGCTCGTAGTTGACGGTGATGAGTTCCTCGTTGACCGACTGCAGCTCTTCCTTGCTTGTCTCGAGCTCTTCAGTGGCCGAGCGCAGTTCCTCGTTGATCGCCTGCAATTCCTCGTTCGAGGCACGTAGTTCCTCGGTCGATATTTCCGAATTCTCTATCGTTTCCTGCAACTGTTCGCGCTTGCGCTGAAGCTCCGCTTCGAGCTGGTCGAGCACGACGTCGTGGCAGCCGTCCAGGCGCGGGACGGCCGACTGATCCGGTGTCTGCTCGTAGCGGGCAAACAGCACCAGGAGGAAATCGGCCTCAGCTTCGTCGTCGCGGAAGCGCCGTACGGTCATGGCGACAGGACTCAGTTCCGGCTTGCCCGGCAGCTCGATCGGGCGGCACACGATGGGGCCGTCCCCTTGCACCGCCTGGTAAATAGCCGAGCGCAGCTCGAGCCTGAGTTCCGGCAGGACCAGGGCCAGCAAATTGCGCGAGGGTTCGCCGCCGATCACGCGCAGGAAGTCCCCGGCCTGCTCCGACGCGTGGACGATATTGCTTTCGCGGTCGATCACGACCGACGGGGGTGCAGATTGCGCCAGTGCGCGCTGGTGCAACTCGGCGTACGAGAATATGCGCTTGCCAGGCAGCTTGCTGCGCTGAGGGCTGGCAGGACGCATGCCGACGGTCGCGCTCCCCGGGCTCTGGTACGGACTTGGACGAACGCCAAGGCGTGCACGATAGATGCGATTCTTCTTGTCGACCGGGATGAAGTATTCGGCCACCGACTCGGCTGATTCTGAGCTGCCAAGAAACAGGTAGCCACCCGGCTTGAGCGCCAGGTGGAACATCTGCAGCACACGGGCCTGAACATCGCGGTTCAGGTAAATCAGCAAGTTACGGCAGGTAATCAGGTCAAGCCGGGAGAACGGCGGATCGCGCAGCAGGTTGTGCGACGCGAACAGGATATGGTCGCGCACCGCCTTGCGAATACGATAGCGCTCGTCGTCTTTGTTGAAATACTGGCGCAGGCGTGCCGGCGCAACGTCGGTCACGATGGAGGCAGGGTAGATACCCGAACGCGCGCTGGCGATGGCACGGTCGTCGATGTCGGATGCGAATATCTGGAAGAGCGGCGACGCATCGACCAGCGCTGTCTGATCGGCCATCAGCATCGCCAGCGAATACGCTTCCTCGCCGGTCGAGCATGCGGCTACCCATGCGCGCACTTCGTCTGCCGGTCCCTTGTCCTTGAACAGCTCGGGAATGACATCGCGTTCGAGTGACTCGAAGGCTTCGCGGTCGCGGAAAAAATTCGTCACGCCGATCAACATGTCGTCGAGCAGCGCCTTGACTTCGCCTGGATCCGTCTCAAGCAGGCTACAGTATGCAGGCAGCGTGGGCACGGCGCGAACCTGCAAGCGCCGCTCGATGCGGCGCAGGACGGTCGCACGCTTGTAGTGGCGGAAATCGTGGCCGGTATTCTTCACCAACTGGGCAATAATCTCTTGCAGGGCGTCCTCGGCATTGGCCGCCTCGATCGAACCGGGCAGATGCGCGATCGGCGCCTCGTCGTCGCCTGGCGCCGGCAGTTCGATGATCCTGGCGTTCTGCCACAACTCGATCAGCTTTTGCGGCATTTCGACAACCGGCAAGACAAAATCGACCGCATTGGTATGAATTGCCGCACTGGGCATGCCCTCGTATTCCGCATCCGATGGGGACTGCACCAGCGTCACGCCGCCTTGTTCTTTAATCCTGGACAGGCCAACCGCACCATCGCTACCAGTGCCCGACAGCACGATGGCAACCGAACGTTCGCAATGCACTTCCGCCAGCGTGCGGAAAAACAAGTCGATCGCGACATGCTTGCCGCGGGGGCGGTCAAGCTCATCGACCCGGAGCGAGCCATCGACCATCGATATTTGCTGGTTCGGCGCGATGACATAGATGTGGCGGCGCTCGATCATCACGGGCGATGTCACCTGGATGACTGGCATCGTTGTAGCTCGCTGCAGGATGTCTGCCGCCGCGCTGGGGTGTTTCGGCGACAAATGCAGTACCACCACGAAGGCCATGTCGTGCGACAGCGGCATATGCTCGAAAAGCTTGAGCAAGGCTTGCATGCCGCCGGCCGAGGCACCGATGCCGACTACCGGGAAGTCCAGGGTACTGATAACGATGTTCTGCTCAGTCGGGGGCGTACTTGGCGCGTTCGCGAGATCGAGCATGGTGTAACCAGATGTAAGTGAATCCTTAGTTTAACGATCTCGGATGCATCAGGTCAAATGTTAAAAAAAAAGAACGCTTGATGAGGTCACTGACATAAAAAGTACTCGGCGCTTATTTCTGTGGGCGAGTGTTTGTTTCGGCGCGTAACTGCCGAGCGAGGCAGGTTTCTTTTCGGCCAGAAGAGCTTTTGCGCGCGAGCAGCTATTCGACTATTCGAGCTGCAGCGATAACAATGGAATTCAAGTCATGCGTAGTTGCAATATTTGTTTAAACGCAGCTAAATCGTTTCGTGTTTAACGATAAGTGCTTTTGTACCAATGACATCACGCAAGGACTTTGAATGTGCTTGCGCTTGCGCGGCTTTGGCCTGGTATTCGGCGACAGACTCGTTATTGCCTGACTGCAGCGCTTTTTCACTCATCTTGCTGAACAGGCGCTCCTGCTCATGGAGCGCCCGAATGGCGCCCCAGATAGCATCTTCCACTGCGGTGCTTTGCAGCGCCTCCAGTACTTTGGCAGTGAACGCGTGGCCCGTGTGGCAACGGTAGCGTACTGGGCCGCTATGACGGATCTCCCATAAAGCGCCATGGCATTCCGGGCAGGTAAGCGATGACGGCTCTCCGATTTGTTCCAGATCATTCATATCGCTGTCCCTGCCGGTAAGCCGGTTTTCGATATCTATCCAGTCCGGGATTCCGAATGCGGAATGTTCATGAAGCACGCCGCTCGGCGGCACGCTCGCACTGATCAGCTCGACAAGTGCCGGCCCTATCTCCCTGACGCCGAGTTTCCGGTCGACACCTACATGCTTGAGCGCGCTGGCCGGCATATCCGGCGCCTCGGCTTCGGCCGGGTCCTGCACAATGGCGATACCCCCACGCGCCTTCACTGCCTGCAAACCGACGGTGCCGTCGTCCAGATAGCCGGTCAGTACAACGCCGATCGCACCGGTGCCGAAGGCCGCAGCCGCCGAACGAAACAGTGGGTCGATCGCCGGACGACAGTGGTTCTCCTTCGCGCCATGTACCAGGCGCGCATAGACGCGTTCGCCAGCAGTGACGACAGTCAGATGCTCGTCAGGCGGTGCGAGAAGCACTCGTCCTGGAGTGATTGGTTCGCCGTCAGTTGCATGACGCACTGGCAGAGCCGAAATTTTCTGCAAAATTTGAGGAAGCATGCTCCTGTTGGAGCCGATATGGGTGACGATCAATATCGCAGCGGGGAAGTCTTCCGGCAAGCTAGCCAGAATAACTTTCAAGGCATTGATTGCGCCAAGCGATCCTCCGATAACAACAATCCTGGACATGGAAGACTTCCCCGGTTGGTAATATCTTGAACCCTAGCGCAAAGCTGCAAAGCGTGGCGCATACCACGATAGCAGAATCCGATCCGCGCAATCGACGCGACCAATGGCAGAGACAGCACGAGCAGCAACAAAAAGTTGGCGCTATGCTTCCACAAGTTTTGATACCTCAGCTTGATGGTTGGCATTATTCCTGTAAACAAGCAAGCTTACCGGGAAGGTCATCGCGCAGATCAGCTGGCAGCCGGCGGACGACTTGAATTTCATTGACGAGGCTAATAAGTTCACTTGCGTGCCATGGTAATCCCGGTTCGATTCAGCCCCGGGCCACCAAGAATATACCAGGCAAGACTTCTTTAACTACCACTCTGCGCCTGCGCCATCTCGAGCGCGGGCAAGGTGACCGTCAGGAAGGAGGACACTTGACCGATCAGGTCAGCGGCTTGCTGACGCACCTGCCCCATCTGCAGCATCGACAGCTCTGCCTGGCGAACTGCCTGCTGAATCAGCGTGCGGCGCTGCACGAGCGCATCCGCCAAGGTCGCATCGAGGGCGCCGCCGGCGAGTTTCGACACAACGGCAAGCGCCGCCCCGTGCAAGCTCAGGTTCCGCGCCGACTCCTCGAGGTTGCGCATGGCGGCCTCGCTGTCGTCCATGAGCTGCAGCAGCTGCGCACGGATGGAAGTCAGCGCTGGCTTGTACTGGGCAGGCGACGTCGGGCGGCGGAACAGCTTGTCGAACACGCCCGTCGGCGCCCTGGTGCTCTCAAGCGCGGCGTCAAGTATCGCGGGCACTGCCATTTGTGCGAACTTCAGCACCAGCTCGGTAACGGGCTGGAGCAGCGCGGCCTGCTCCATCAATGGCCCCTCCGCCCACTGCGTGACCAGCGACAGCCTGACCGGCAGGATGCGGCGGAACAGGGCGGCCAGGCGTTGCTCCGAGTGCTCGAACAATACCGGATAGTCGATGCAGGCGGTCGCCAGGGCATCGCGTACCGCCGGATGGTCCTCGCTGTCGAACAGCGCCCTGGTCGCAGCTTTCGGGGTCACGCCTGAAAGTGCCGGCGCCGTGGGGAGGTCGTCGAACGACAGCGCCCCGGGCGGGCTGCCGGGGGTAAGCGGCGGCGCCGCGGAACCCTGCGCGTCGCCGAAGTCGAACACCTGTGGCACAGCCGAACGGCTGACCGGATCGGAGGGAGGCTCCGGCTCCCCGCCGAAGTCGAATGCCTTGGGCGTCTGGTGTGTCATCGGTCACGCGGCTTCGGGAGCCATTGGCGCGATGGGAAGGCAGGAGCGCGGGGCCGTTCTCAGACGGTGCCGCCGAGCTTGCGGATGAAGGTCGCCAGATTCAGCTTGAAGCCGGCGCCGACGGCCTGGAAACGCCATTCGCCATCCTTGCGGTACAGCGAGCCGAACTGCAGCGCGGTCTTGTCCGAGTAGTCTTCGTCCAGGTCGTATTGGGCGAGCACTGCGCCGGTCTCGTCGTTGTACACCTTCACGTAGGCGTCAGTGACACGGCCAAAAGTCTGCTTGCGTGCCTCGGCCTCGTGGATGGTGACCACGATCGGCATCTCCACGACTGCCGCTTCGACCTTGCCCAGGTCAACGGTGATGACTTCGTCGTCGCCATCCTTGTCACCCGTGCGGTTGTCGCCAGAGTGGACGACGGCGCCATCCGGGGAGGTGGTGTGGTTGTAATAGACGAAGTGGGCGTTGCTGAGCATGACCGGGTGGTCGTCCGCGTTTTTCTTGCACAGGAATACCGACGAGTCGAGGTCGAACGCCTGGCCTTCGGCCGCGTTGACCTTCCATCCGAGGCCGATACGAACACGCTTCAAGCCCGGGGCGGTTTTTTCGAGGTTGATGCGATGGCCAGTTTCGAGCGTCGTCGACATGGACTTTCCTTTTATCGTGAGAATGGTATTTTCGCTCGAATGCGTACCCGGATCAATGGGTGGTGTCGTGATCACGCCCCAGCTGGCGAAAAGCGCGCAATCAGCTCGCGCTCCAGTTCCTGCAGTTTCGGCAGCTCGTCCTTGCGACGCTGCTGGCCTTCGCTCGATATTTGCTCGAGCTTGTCGAAAGCGGTCATCAGCTGCGTCTGGACGTGCTGGGCGGTTTCCAGGCTGACCAGGGAACGCTGTTTGGCGCGGGCCACGGTCTCGGTATTTTCCAGCAACATGTCAGCCTGGGCGCGGAATGCCGCGTCGGTGGCGTCGTAGGCAGCGTTGGCGACCGCCGCGCTCTGCTTGGCTTCGAGTTGCAGCAAGTAGAGCGAGAACACGTTGCGCCAGGCCGGAATCGACACGTTGACGATATCCGTGAAGGTGTCCGTCAGGGCCCGGGCATTGTCCTGCGACAGGCGGATTTGCGGCACCATTTGCGTGGCCATCAGCATGGCGCGGCGCAAATCGTCGATGCGTTTTTCGAGACGCTCGAGACGGCGCTTGAGCTCAGTCGCCTGCTGCGCCTCGAACGCGTTGGCCGGCGCGGCTTGCTGCGCGAGCGCTTGCCGAAGCTGAACCGCCCAGGCTTCGCCCTTCTTGACGTCGGCATCCAGGCCCTGGTAGTACATTTCCAGGCCTTTGAACATTTCGTCGAAATCCTGGATGCGCCCCCGGTGCACGCTTGCATGACGCGTCATCTCCGCGACCAGGGTGTCCATGCGCGATTCGACCACCTGGTACTGCGACAGCATCTTTTCCTTGACCGAGCCGAACATGTTCGTGACGCGCGACATCAGGCCGCCAGAGCGTAGCTTGGCCGGGTCCAGGCCCTTGGAGGTGGCAATCAGTTCGTTCAGCTGCGTGCCGAACACATCCGCATCCGACGCACGCACGGTGCCGAGCAACTTGGCCGACACCTTCGCCACACCCGAGCCAGTGGAGCCGCCCAGGGCCTCGATGGCCTTGTCGTCGATACCGGAGATATCGATACGGGCCTGTGGGGCCGCGCTCGCCTCCGGACGCGATGCCGGCAGCATGTCCGGCGTGCGGGCAGCATCCAGGGGCGCCACAGGCATCGCGGATGCTGCGTTCGCTTCTTCGTCGGAGGAGAACAGCGGTTTCATGGGATTCCTTCAGGTTTTGAAGTGACAACATTAATAGGGTACCACCGGCGCGAGCGCAGAGGATTGAAAATCCGCTCTCCGTTATCGCTCAAGTGGCTGCTGCAGCAGCTTGATGGCGAACAGCGCCGTCACGATTCCACCAGATGCCGCTGCCCATGGCCGGCGCGCCGCCAGCTGGTGAGACTAATCGATGAGCTCCATCAGTTTCGACGAAGCAACCTTCACGTTGAAATTCACGCTTTGAGTGAATTAAATTGTGCGAAAATGCACCCCTGAAAAATTTTCGCCTCTCTCTGGATCCACTATGAAATACGCCTCCCTGCATCAATACCTGCAACATGTCGCTGACCGCAATCCTGGCCAATCTGAATTCCTGCAGGCTGTCACCGAAGTGATGGAAAGCCTATGGCCGTTCATCGAGAAACACCCCAAGTATGCCGAGCAGGGCCTGCTCGATCGCCTGGTCGAGCCTGAACGGGTAGTGATGTTCCGCGTGTCGTGGGTGGACGACCACGGCCAGGTGCAGGTCAACCGCGGCTACCGCATCCAGCACAGCATGGCGATCGGTCCCTACAAGGGCGGCCTGCGCTTCCACCCGTCGGTCACCCTGTCGGTGCTGAAATTCCTGGCCTTCGAACAGACCTTCAAGAATGCGCTGACCACGCTGCCCATGGGCGGCGGCAAGGGCGGTTCCGACTTCGACCCCAAGGGCAAGAGCCCGGGCGAGGTGATGCGTTTCTGCCAGGCCTTCGTGAGCGAACTGTTCCGCCACGTGGGCTCCGACACCGACGTGCCGGCAGGCGACATCGGTGTCGGCGGCCGTGAAGTGGGCTTCATGGCCGGCATGATGAAAAAGCTGAGCAACCGCGCCGATTGCGTCTTCACGGGCAAGGGCCTGAGCTTCGGCGGCTCGCTGATCCGCCCGGAAGCCACCGGCTACGGCACTGTCTATTTCGCAGATGAAATGCTCAAGACGCGCGGCCGTTCGTTCGAGGGTTTGCGCGTCAGCGTTTCCGGCTCCGGCAACGTGGCGCAGTACGCCGTGGAAAAAGCCATGGCCCTGGGCGCCAAGGTGCTGACGGTGTCCGACTCGAGCGGAACGGTCATCGACATGGATGGCTTCACCCCGGAAAAGCTGGCCATGCTGATGGAAGTGAAGAACCACCTCTATGGCCGCGTCAGCGACTACGCCCAGCGTGCCGGCCTGCGCTTTGAAGCGGGTGTGCGCCCCTGGCATGTTCCGGTCGACGTGGCGCTGCCCTGCGCTACCCAGAATGAACTGGACGCCGACGACGCCGCCTTGCTGATCAAGAATGGCGTGCTGTGCGTGGCGGAAGGCGCCAACATGCCGTCGACCATCGAGGCCGCGAAGGCATTCGAAGCGGCCGGCGTGCTCTACGCGCCTGGCAAGGCCAGCAACGCCGGCGGCGTCGCTACCTCAGGCCTCGAGATGAGCCAGAACGCGGAGCGCATGTCGTGGCCGCGCGAGGAAGTGGATGCGCGCCTGCTGCAGATCATGAAGGGCATCCATGAGGCCTGCTTGCAGTACGGCAAGCGCCCGGACGGCAGCGTCAGCTATGTGGATGGTGCAAACATTGCCGGCTTTGTGAAAGTGGCCGATGCCATGCTGGCGCAAGGCGTGATCTAAGCACAAGCCCCACCGATAGCGCACAACGCCACCTGCGGGTGGCGTTTTCGTTTTTAAAATCCGATCAGGGCCGGCCGTTGGCGCGCACAAACGCGGCACCGTCTCGACCTAGCCGTCGGCGTGCCTTTTGCGGTTCGGGCACGGGTAATACCAGAATGCGCGGCCTTGGCCGGGTAGCTCAAATGGCAGAGCAGAGGATTGAAAATCCTCGTCCCGGTGCGTCGCCACTGCACGGGCCGATCATGTCAGGCGCGAGCAAGCGCCTTCTTGACGCTTTCCGGCGTCATCGGCGCGTGCCGCAAGCGCACGCCGGTGGCGTCGAAAAACGCATTCGCAACCGCCGCCGGTATGACGCGGCAGGTCGCTTCGCCAGCGCCGGTCGGTGCCGCGTCAGGCCGGTTGACCAGCACGATGTCGATGGTCTCCGGCGCGTCGCTCATCTCCAGGATCGGATAGCTGCCCCAATCCACACTCGTGACCATGTCCGTGTCAAACTTCACTTCCTCGAACAGGGCGCGCGACAGGCCCTGCACCAGTCCGCCCTCGATCGTGTGGCGCAAGCCCTGCGGGTTGACCACCAGCCCGCAGTCGTGCGCGACTGTGAACTTCCGCCCCCAGATGCGGCCCGTTTTCGGCTCGACCTCGATCTCGGCAACGACCGCGAGGACGGTGCCGCCGCGCTGGGCATAGGCAATGCCACGGCCCTTGAGGATGGCGCCGCGTCGCTTGGCGCGTGGCTTGGACGAGGCGTTCCAGCCCGACTTGTCTGCCGCCGCCTTGACCACCGCCCGGTCACGCTCGTCGGTCAGGTTCTTGAGGCGGAACACGACCGGGTCGGTGCCGGTAGCGACGGCCAGTTCGTCAATGAATTGCTCGCTCGCGAACTGGATCTGCAAGCCGACCGGATCGCGCATGTGCGAAGTACGCAAGGGTGAGCTGCGGTCCAGCAGCGGCGCGATCGTTTCCCAGGCCAGCGTCTTGTTGGCGAAGCCGTAGCTCTCGGCCGGGACGCCGAAGTCCTGGCCAGGCTTGAGCGGCATGCCAAGCTCCATGCCGGCCAGGCTATGGCGCGGATCGGACTCATTGCTGTTGATGTCCGCGCGCGAGAACCCGCGCGAGGTAAATTCGTAACCCACGACGTTGCCGGCGGCGTCGATGGCGGCGCGCGCGCGGTGCACCGACGCCGGTGCCTTCGGATCCCAAGCGGTACCGTCGATGCGCATCCCTTGTACCCGCACCGGCCGGCCGGTCAGCTTCGACAGCAGGGCCGCGTCGATGGCGGCGTCGCCGGCGTCGTTGCGGCCATACGAGCCCGGTCCGGCAACGTAGATCCCCTGCACCTGCTCGGGTTCCAGGCCCAGTATCCTGGCGACGCCGTCGCGCGCGTGGTGCGGCTTCTGGCTACCGGTCCATACCTTGGCCTTGCCGGGCGTGGCGTCGACCAGCGCGCAGGCCGGTCCCATGCTGGCATGCGACTGGAACGGCCACGCGAATTCGGATTCGACGATACGCACGTCACCGCTGAACGCCTTGGCCAGGTCGCCCCTCTTTTCTTCCTCGTCGCGCTTGACCACCTTCGCCGCGCGGATATGGTCGAACAGCTTGTCGGCGCCGGGAAGCGGGTGTTTCGGTTCGCTCCAGGTCACTGCAAGCGCGCGCGCGGCGCTGATGGCGTCCCATTCCTTCTCGGCCACCACTGCGAGGAAGTTCTTTTCATGGATGACGCGGACACCGGGAAAGGCGCTGATCGAGCTCGCATCGACCTTGACCGGCACGCTGCCGGCGTGCGGCGTGCGGATCACGCGCCCATGCAGCATATTGGGCAGCGATATGTCGCTCACGTACCGGTCGGTGCCGAACACCTTCCAGGCGACATCGCGGCGATTAAACGATTTGCCGACCAGCTTGTACTCGGATGGCGGCTTCGGCTTGGCCTTGCCCGTGACATTCATCTGGTTGCCGTTCTGCTTGTTCCACTCGACCTGCGCATTGAAGTAGTCTCCGCCGATCAACTCGGCGTAGCTGACCGACTTCGCAGCATCGCCACGTACGGCGATCATGCCGTCGCTGACGGTCAGGCGTTCCGGCGCCACCGCGAATTTTTGCGACGCCATGTCGAGCAACAGGCGGCGCGCCTCGGCTGCGGCATTGCGCAACGGCCTGGCGCCGGCCTGGATCCCGAGCGCGCTGGACGCGCCGCCCTGGTTCAGGCAGACCGTCGTATCACCCATGACGACGTCGACCCGGTCGAAGCCGACGTCGAGTTCCTCCGCGACGATCTGGGCGATCGCCACTTCGAGTCCCTGGCCCAGGTCGACCTTGCCGTAATACGCGGTGACGCGTCCGTCCGGCGTGATGGCGATCCAGCTGTCGAGCTCCTCAGGCCGGAGCGCCGGCTTCTTCTTGCCGCTCTTTGCGCTGGCGGCGGACACGGGACTGGCGAGCGTGGGCAATACGGCGGAGGCGCAAACGACAAGCGCTCCGGCAGCCTGGAGGAAGCGGCGGCGCTGTAACGAAGCATGGGTTTGATCGGTCATGTCGTTCCCTCAGGCCATGTTGGTTTGCGCGCGCTTGATGGCGCGCAGGATGGCGACATGCGTGCCGCAGCGGCACTTCAGGCCGGCACAGGCTGCGCGGATTTGCGCGTCGTTCGCCTTCGGATTTTTTTCCAGGAAGGCGGCGGCGGTCATCATCCAGCCGCTGACGCAGTAACCGCACTGCGGGACCTGCTCTTCAATGAAAGCAACCTGGATTGGATGTGGTTTTTCCGGCGTGCCGAGTCCGGCAATGGTCTTGACCTTCTTGCCCTGGACGGCCGACACAGGCAACAGGCAGGAACGCACCGGCTCGCCGTCGAGCTGGACGGTGCAGGCGCCGCATTGGCCGAGGCCGCATCCGAACTTCGGGTTGTTCAGCTTGAGGTCGTCGCGCAGCGCATACAGCAACGGCATGTCCGGACTGGCGTCTACTGCCACTCGCTTGGCGTCAACATCAAATTCGATTTTCGACATCTTTCCTCCGATAGCCGCTGTTCCGAAGCGGTGATAGTGCGTTTTTGGACTACCCAATTGTCGACGTCCGTTGCCGCCGGCCGGCGCGTGGCGTGCTGCATAATTTCCGGGTGATATCGCATCTAACCACATTTTTTACGAGAACGGAACAATGTGAACCGTCGTTCCATATACAGGGACTGACGCCGCAAAGCCGCGCAGTAACCGGCCGACATGTTCCGATATATGGACCTGCATCCCATTTTTTGCAAAAAGTTAGCGTTTCGCGGCTAGAATGTTCGGCGGGCCGGGACTTATTCCTTTTTCTTACAACAACATGGAGACATCATGCTTCGACGCGCTTTGCTACTTTCAACCGCATACCTGATTTCGCTTCACGCCACAGCCGGCACTTGGCAATTACCGCCTGACAACGGCGTGGTCGAGAGCGGCACTATTGCCGAAATCCTCAAGGGCGACGACTACCCGGTCACCAGCGGCTATAGCAGGAAGGTCGATTACATCGACTTCGAGTCGCACGGACAGAAATTCACCCAAGTCGTCGTTACGTTGACCCCGGATAAGCCGCGCCTGCACAAGGGACGCAAGTTGGTCGTGGTGGGCGGCGAACCGGGCAGCGAGTACGCCATGGACTTCCTGCAGACTCCGGAAGGCAAGGAAGGACCGGGAATCTGGCTGGCCAAGCGCGGCGTCAAGTTCGTCGGGCTGACGCGGGTCGGGCGCTGGAACTTCCTGGACAAGGATGGTTTCGGGTCATGGCAGGACATTCCGCTTGAAACCCGCATGCCAATCTTCAACCGCGCGCAAACGGCCCCGTGGAGCGCAGCCGATTTCGAGGTCAAGTCCGGTTCCGGCAAGCCGGCCACGTCGGGCGACAGCGATGTGTACCGGATGCCAAAGGAAAGCTCGCCACTGTACAGCCAGATGCTGGCAGCGACGCCGATCACCTATCTTGCGGGCTACCGCAAGGCGATCGAACTTGCGGTACCGCCGCGCGAGCGCAAAAAAACTTACCTGCTGTACTGGGGCATGTCGACCGGCGGCGCCTTCCTGTATCCATTGGCACAGCATGTCAAGCCCGACGGCTACCTCGGATGGGGAACGAGCAGCTCCGGCCTGGCCTACGCATATCGCAAGGCCAAGCAAGGCGACTTCAAGACGCCGTATACCAATTCCGCATTGCGGTTGCGCGAGCGTGGCCTTGACGATTTCAGCTACTACACCAAAGCGCTCGACGAGCAAACCAAGCTGCGCTGGTGGCAAGGGGCGCTGAAGGGCCCCCGCTTCAAGAGCGCAGAGGATGCCTCGATGCAATTCAATGCGGGCTCGCTGACCGAAGTCGCGATGCGCCTGTGGCTATCCGACTCGCTGCCGGTGTCGGAGCGCAAACTCGGCCTGAGCCAATTCATGCGCAACATGCTCGAGCCGAGCTTTCCGGCCCCTGCGCTCAAGGACGTGGCCGTCCTGGAGATGAACGGCACCCTGGATGAGGCGATTTCGCCGAAAGTTGTCGACGCCCACCGTGAAGTGATGGAGCCGCATGCGCGCAAATTCAGGGTCGTTCGCGTGCGGGATTTCCAGCATTACCTGTTCACGCAGGACAGCATCAAGGTGGTCGGAAACTTGTGGTTGCGTCACATCGACTCGGGTTACTTCGACACCAAGTGAGAGTACAGACGGGTGCAGTCCTGGAGCCCGACGATGTAATCGGCCAGGTCCATCCTGGCTGAAAACGCCACCGCCGGGTGTAATGCCGTTCAGTTAAGGTTTCTCTTTAGCAAACGGACGGCATAACGCTGAGGTACCGCGTCATGGATCTGTCAGCGGCCCCCGTTCTTGATGGTCAGGACGCCTTGTGGCCCTGTTCGGGCAGCATCGAGCCGGTGGCGCCGTAGCGGACATGCCACGACAAGGCCTGCTCCAGCACGTGCGGGGTGTGGCCGCCGCGCCGGTCCGCCGCAGCCACATACTCGCGCAGCATCTGGCGGTACGGTTCAGCCACGCAGTTGTCGATAATGACCTGCGCGCGTTCGCGCGGCGCCAGGCCGCGCAGGTCGGCCAAGCCGATTTCGGTGACGATGATATCGACGTCGTGCTCGTTGTGGTCGACGTGCGACACCATCGGCACGATGCTGGAAATCTTGCCACCCTTGGCGACCGACTTGGTGGCAAACACGGCCAGGTAGGCATTGCGCGCGAAGTCCCCCGAGCCGCCGATGCCATTCATCATGTGCGTACCACCGACGTGGGTCGAATTGACGTTGCCGTAAATGTCGGCCTCGAGCGCGGTGTTGATCGCGATGATACCGAGCCGGCGCACCACCTCCGGATGGTTGCTCACTTCTTGCGGCCGCAGCACCAGCCGGTCCTTGTAGCGGCCGATGTCGCCGAACACCTGCGCGCCCTTGGCCGCCGACAGCGTGATCGACGAGCCGGAGGCGAAATCGAGCTTACCGGCATCGAACAGGTCGAAAGTCGAATCCTGCAGCACCTCGGAATACATGCTCAGGTGCTGGAACGGACTGTCGATGAAACCGGTCATCACGGCGTTGGCGATGGTGCCGATCCCCGCCTGTATCGGCAACAGGCGCTCGGTCAGCCGCCCCAGCGCGACCTCGCGCTCGAAAAAGGCCACCAGGTGTGCGGCGATCGCCGCCGTGTCCTCATCGGCCGCCAGGATGGTCGAACAACTGTCGCTTTTTTCGGTGATGACGATCGCGGCGATC
>JAQGLR010000136.1 GCA_028292765.1 Massilia sp.
GGGATTTGTGGCAGCGCTTGTGACATTTGCACCACGAAACAGCCTATTAGAAACTCTAGTATCCACTTTTATGTGTCCGTATTTACACTAGGTCAGCCGTTACCGCGGCTAACAAGCGTTCTGACGAACAACGTGCCCGCGACCAGAGAGCACGCGCCATTTCTATAAGTTCTACTTACGGAGACTTGGATGACTAAGCAAATTGCAAAAACCCTTGGCAAGTGCGCAGTTGCCGCCGCTGCCAGCATCTTGTGCAGCTCAGTCGGCGCCGCGGCCGCGGACAACGTCCGTGTCATCGTGTCGTTCGCACCCGGCGCCAAGATGGCAATGAAGTCTGTGGCTGATGGCGCCGGTGCAACGGTGAAGAAAGAAGTCTTTGGCACGAATGCAGTCGCGATGGAAGTGCCGCGTACCGCCTTGAAGGGCCTGGAGAACAACCCGAACGTCGAGTACATCGAGGAAGACCTGAAGCGCTACCCGATCGCGTCGACGACGCCATCGACCGGCACCCTTACGCTTCCGGCCAGTCGGTGCCTTACGGCATCAAGCAAGTCCAGGCTGACCTGCTGAGCGACGTCAACGTCGGCAACCGCAAGATTTGCATCATCGATTCCGGCTACGACACCTACCACGAAGACCTGTCGGGCAATGTGGTCACCGGCACCAACAATGTGGGCACCGGCAACTGGTACACCGACGAAAACAGCCATGGCACGCACGTCGCCGGCACCATCGCCGCCATCAACAACAGCGGCGTGGGCGTGGTCGGCGTGAACGCGAACCGCCGCGTGAAGCTGCACATCGTGAAGGTGTTCAGCGCCAGCGGCTGGGCCTACTCCTCGGACCTGGCAAGTGCGGCCAACAAGTGCCGCGCAGCCGGTTCGAACATCATCAGCATGTCGCTCGGTGGCTCCGGCTCGACCACGACCGAATCGAATGCCTTCGCGACCCTGGCCAACGCCGGCATCCTGAGCATCGCCGCTGCCGGCAACGCCGGCAACACGTCGATGTCCTACCCGGCCGGTTACAGCAGCGTGGTGTCGGTGGGTGCAATCGACGAGTTCAAGCAGTGGGCCACCTTCTCCCAGTACAACAGCAAGGTCGAACTGGCCGGTCCTGGCGTCAACGTGTACTCGACCATCCCGACCAGCAAAGGCAAGTACGGCTACAAGAGCGGCACCTCGATGGCGACGCCGCACGTGGCAGCCGTCGCGGCACTGGTCTGGAGTTACTACCCGACCTGTACCGGTGCGCAGATCCGCAGCACGCTCGGCAAGAGTGCCCAGGACCTGGGCACTGCCGGCCGCGACACCAGGTACGGTTTCGGCCTGGTGCAGGCAAAAGCTGCACGCGACCGTATCGCATCGCTGGGCTGTGGTAACTAATCCATACCCGGCTGTACGGGAGGGGACGCGTCGGCGTCCCTTCTTTTCGTCTTCTCGTCAGACAAATGTCAAAGTTCACGTTCCCCAGGTCCTGTAATCCGGCCTGATCTACGGTCAAAAGGAGGTGGGCCATGGCGGCTTGCGTCAGCCCCGCGTAAGAAATCCGTAAGGAAACAGGCACATCCTCCGCAATGTTATGCCGATTACTTGACCGGGGAGGAGTTCGCTCAAATCCACAAGCTGTGCGTGTACCGATTTAGTCCGACGCTGTAGTCCAGACCTATAACTAGACAGGAGACATAGCATGAAAAAGGATGACAAGGAGTCCAGGCAGTCCGTATCCACCCGCAGGAAATTCCTCGGCACCGCAGCCGCCGGCACCGCCGGCGCGGCGGCCCTGGCCGTGCCGATGATCGCAACGGCGCAGACGCCGACGAAAATGCGCTTCCAGAGCACCTGGCCAAGCAAGGACATCTTCCACGAGTACGCGCTGGACTTCGCCAAGAAGGTCAACGACATGACCGGCGGCGAGCTGCGGATCGAGGTGCTGCCGGCCGGCGCCGTGGTGCCCGCCTTTGGCCTGCTCGACGCCGTCTCGAAAGGTACGCTCGACGGCGGCCACGGCGTCATGGGCTACAACTACGGCAAGCAAAGCGCGATTGCGCTGTGGACCTCGGGCCCGGCCTTCGGCATGGACGCCAACATGGTACTGGCCTGGCACAAATATGGAGGCGGCAAGGAACTGCTGGCCGAGCTGTACAAGGGCATCGGCGCCAACGTCGTCTCCTTCCTGACCGGGCCGATGCCGACCCAGCCGCTCGGCTGGTTCAAGAAACCGATCAGCAAGACGGAAGACCTGAAGGGCATGAAGTTCCGCACCAACGGCCTGGCGATCGACCTGTTCACGGCGATGGGCGCGGCGGTGAATGCTTTGCCCGGCGGCGAGATCGTTCCCGCCATGGACCGCGGCCTGCTCGACGGCGCCGAATTCAACAACGCCAGCTCCGACCGCCTGCTCGGCTTCCCCGATGTGTCGAAGGTCTGCATGCTGCAAAGCTTCCACCAGAGCTCCGAAACTTTCGAGATCACCTTCAACAGGACCAAGTACAACGCGCTGCCGGCCAAGATGAAATCGATCATCGAAAACGCGGTCGAAGCGGCATCGTCCGACATGGCATGGAAGGCGGTCGACCGCTACTCCAGGGATTATCGCGAGATGCAGGCCAAGCAGGGCGTCAAGTTCTACAAGACGCCGGACGCGGTGCTGCAGGCGCAGCTGGCGATCTGGGACGAGGTGGTGGCCAGGAAGGGGGCCAACAACCCGCTGTTCAAACGCGTGGAGGCATCGATGCGCAGCTTCGCCGAGCGCGCGATGAAGTGGGACATGGACACCAACAACCCGCGCCGCATGGCCTACAACCACTACTTCGGCCGCAAGGCGCCAGCGCCCGGGAAGGCGTAAGCGTTCGTCTGGCAGTAAGGCATGCCACCCCGCGTCGCACGGGGTGGCGGTTTCGTGGCGAACGGGAGCAGTTTCATGCAGAACGTATTGTTTTTTGTCGACCGGGTCAGCAGCTGGGTAGGCCAGGCGTTTTCCTGGCTGATCGTGGCGCTCACCTTCCTCATTACCTGGGAAGTGTTTGCGCGCTACGTCCTGAATACCCCCAATCCCTGGGCTTTCGACCTGATGATCATGATGTACGGCGCCGCCTTCATGATGGCCGGCGCCTATACGCTGGCCAAGAACGGCCATGTGCGTGGCGATGTGCTGTACAGCTTCTTTCCGCCGCGGGTGCAGGCCGGTCTCGACCTGCTGCTCTACATCGTCTTCTTCATCCCCGGGGTGGTCGCCCTGTGCTGGGCCGGCTATACCTATGCCGCCGAGTCGTTTGCCATCCGCGAGCATTCCACGCTCACCGCCAACGGCCCGCCGCTGTATCCCTTCAAGATGGTCATTCCTTTTGCCGGCATCCTGCTCCTGCTACAGGGCTTTGTCGAGATCGTGCGCTGCGTGGTCTGCCTGCGCCAGGGGGAATGGCCCGCGCGCGAACCGGACGTCGAGGAGGTCGACGTCGACAAGCTCAAGGCAATGGTGCACGTGGATGAGGTGAGATCGAAATGAGAAAGGAAATCTGGTTCGGGCTCTCGATCCTGCTGGCGATCGTGATCGCCCTGTTCGCACTCATGCCGTCGCCCGCCGACATGACCAACGGCCACCTTGGCCTGTTGATGCTGGCGCTGGTGGTGGTCGCCATCATGCTCGGGTTCCCGACCGCGTTCACGCTGATGGGCATGGGCATGATGTTCGCCTGGTTCGCCTTCCATAGCAGCGACCCTGACCAGGCCGTCGGGCTCACGCTCGACCTGATGGTGCAGCGCGCCTACTCGGTCATGGCCAACGACGTCCTGATCTCGATCCCGCTGTTCATCTTCATGGGCTACCTGGTCGAGCGCGCCAACCTGATCGAACGGCTGTTCAAGAGCCTGCACCTCGCCATGGCGCGCGTGCCCGGATCGCTGGCCGTGGCAACCATCATCACCTGCGCCATTTTCGCCACCGCCACCGGCATCGTCGGCGCCGTCGTCACGCTGATGGGCCTGCTCGCGCTGCCGGCCATGCTCAAGGCCGGCTACAGCACCCAGCTGTCCGCCGGCGCGATCACGGCGGGCGGCTGCCTCGGCATCCTGATCCCGCCGTCGGTGCTCCTGATCGTGTATGGCGCGACGGCCGGGGTATCCGTGGTCAAGCTGTATGCGGGCGCCTTGTTCCCGGGGATCATGCTGGCGGCCATGTATGTCGGTTACGTGCTGCTCGTCGCCAAGCTGAAGCCGTCTTCGGCGCCGCCGCTGCCCGCCGAAGAGCGCATCGT
>JAQGLR010000145.1 GCA_028292765.1 Massilia sp.
AGCCGGCGCACCTGAAGCTGCGCTTCGCGCACGTTGCCGCCAGCCCCGGCGGCCCGGGGCGCAACGTGATTTTCCTGCAGGACGTGAGCGCGATCGAACACCAGGCGCAGCAGCTGAAACTCGCCTCGATGGGGCGCCTGACGGCGAGCATCGCGCACGAGGTGCGCAATCCGCTGTCGGCGATCGGCCATGCCACGGCGCTGCTGGCTGAAGACCTGCACGGCAAGGCCGAGGTGCGCTTGCTGAAGATCATCGGCGACAACGTGGCGCGCGTGAACCGCATGGTCGAGGACATCCTGCAGTTGTCGCGCAAGGCGCAGCCGTATTCGGAAGCGCTGCTGCTGGCGCGCTTCCTGGCCGAGCTGAAGGCGGAATTCTGCGAAACCCAGGATTTGGCCGATGATATAGTGTGGCTGGGAGGCGCCGGCGCCATCGAGGTGCGCTTCGACGCGCTGCACCTGAGGGAAGTGCTCGTCAACCTGCTCGGCAATGCGATCCGCTACGCCAGCCGCACGCCCGGCAGCATCCGCATCTGGCCCGAGCTGGACGCATTCGGCACGCTGGAACTCCACGTGCAGGACGACGGCCCCGGCATCACGCCCGAAGTGCGCGCCCACCTGTTCGAGCCCTTCTACACGACCTCGAGCAAGGGCACGGGGCTGGGGCTGTACCTGGCGCGCGAGCTGTGCCTGAACAATGGCGCGAAGCTCGATTACGAGTCACGCCTGGATGCAGGCGCCGATGCGGGTGCGAGCGGGCGTTTTGTCATTACTTTCGCCCAGCCGCCCGCGGCCGGCAAGTCACCGGAAAGGCAGTCATGAGTTCACCTCGCATCCTCGTTGTCGACGACGAACCCGACCTGCGCGACCTGCTCGAGATCACTCTCGTCAAGATGGGGCTCGATGTCGATTGCGCGGCCACCCTGCGCGAAGCGCGCAAGCTGGTCGCCGACAACGCCTATGCGCTGGTGCTGACCGACATGCGCCTGCCCGACGGACTGGGACTCGAACTGGTACGCGAAGTCTCGGGCAGCTCGAAAACCCCGATCGCCGTCATCACCGCCTTTGGCAGCGCCGAGAACGCCGTGGTGGCGCTGAAAGCGGGCGCCTTCGACTACGTGTCGAAACCGGTCGTGCTCGACGAGCTGCGCGTGATGGTGCGCTCGGCATTGAAACTATCGGAAACGTCCGCTGAGCCGTCGCAGAGCGACGGCGGCGCTCCCTCACGCCTGATCGGCAACTCGCAGGCGATGCAGTCGCTGCGCGCCCAGATCGCGCGCCTGGCACGCTCGATGGCGCCGATTGCGATCAACGGCGAATCCGGCGCCGGCAAGGAACTGGCCGCGCGCGAAATCCACGCCCTGAGTTCGCGCGCCGCCAGGCCGTTTGTCGCCGTCAACTGCGGCGCGATCCCCGAAAACCTGATGGAGTCCGAATTCTTCGGCCACCGCAAGGGCGCGTTTACCGGCGCCGGCGAGGAACGCGAAGGCTTCTTCCAGGCCGCCAACGGCGGCACCCTGATGCTCGACGAAGTGGCCGACCTGCCGCTGGCGATGCAGGTGAAACTGCTGCGCGCGATCCAGGAGCGGCGCGTGCGCAAGATCGGCGCCACCCTGGAGGAGCCGGTGGACGTGCGCATCATCAGCGCGACCCACAAGGACCTGGCCCGCTGCGTCGAGACCGGCGTCTTCCGCCAGGATCTGTTCTACCGCCTGAACGTGATCGAACTGACGCTGCCGCCGCTGCGCGAACGGCTCGACGACCTGCCGGTGCTGGCGAACGCGATCCTGGCGCGCCTGGCCGGGCCGGGCTGCGCCGCGCTCGGCCCGGGGGTGCTGGACGCGCTGCGTGCGTATTCCTTCCCCGGCAACGTGCGCGAACTCGAAAACGTGCTGGAGCGGGCGCTCGCCTTTGCCGACGGCGGCGTGATCGAGGTCGAGGACTTGTCGTTGAAAGCGGCAAGGCCGGCCGAGGCGGCGCGCAGCCACGAGGCGCCGGCCCTGCCTTCGATGCCTGCCGCCGCACCACCCGCCGCACCACCAATGCCGGCCGCTGCGCCGCTGCCGCCGGCAGGCAGCCTTCCCGCAACCAGTGACTTGCCGAGCGACCTGCCGGCCTACCTGGAACAGGTCGAGCGCGACATCATCGGACGCGCCTTGCAGCAGACCCAGTTCAACCGGACGAAAACCGCGGCCCTGCTGGGCCTGAGCGTCCGCCAGCTGCGCTACCAGATGCAAAAGCTCGATATTCAAGCACCGGAAAATTGACATGCCTAAATTACTTCGCTATGCCGCCCTGGTCATCGCGCTCCTCGCGGCGGTCATGTGGATGAAGCACGAGAAGGATGCCGAGGCCTGCCGCAAAGCGGGCGGAAGCTGGGATAGCGCGGCGAACGCGTGCGTGCCTGCGGCGCGCGCCACTCCCGGATGACGCCAGCCGGGGCCGCCGCAATGTAAAACATTGTCAAATAGCGTTGCCTTTTCGCCAGTGCAAAATGGTGCGCCCTGCACCATGTCCGGGCACCGGCGCGGCCGGTTGAACAAGACTTGAGCAGCAGGTTAGTGCTCACTCACCGTCTACCGCGCATGCTGAGTCGGAAGGCCAAATGTCAAGGCCGGCGCACACAAAAAACGCCAGAAATTGAAAGTTTATTCACTTGCACCCTGCGCCGGACGGGTACTACAATTAGTCCCATATCAAATCGCATCACTAGATGTAGTGGTAGCGGACCCAAGTATCACAAGCGGTCTGGTTCAGCTAGCTCAGCAGTAATGAGTACGTAACTAAGCAATAACTTGGTTGTCACTGACTTTGCTTCAAACCCGTTAACACATCCTTTGGCAACGACATTGTCCAGCCTGGCTCATCCAGGCCGGCAGGGTGGTTTTTGCTTTTAAATTTTATATTTTCGGCTGTCCGCGTGTGCGGGCGAGCCGTTGAAAACATGGCGGCAGTCAGACTGCCCATCCTGGAGGCTCAATGCAGACATCCCAAGACATTTCAATCCACCCGCACGCGGCACCAGGCACTGCAGCCGGCGGCAATAACGCCGCCGAACTGGCCGCCCGCGCCGACTACCGCATCCTGCGCCGCAACGGCGCCGTCGTGCCCTTCGAGCCGAACAAGATCTCGGTCGCGATGACCAAGGCCTTCCTGGCGGTTGCCGGCGGCCAGGGCGCGGCCTCGGCCCGCATCCGCGAGCTGGTGGAAGAGCTGACCAACAACGTGGTCGCTGCCCTGATGCGCCGCCAGCCGAACGGCGGCACCTTCCATATCGAAGATGTGCAGGATCAGGTTGAATTGTCCTTGATGCGCTCGGGCGAGCACGATGTCGCGCGCGCTTACGTGCTGTACCGCGCCAAGCAGATGGAAGAGCGCCGCGCAGCAAAAGAAGCCGCGGGCGGGTCGCAGATCGCGGCGCCGCAGATCCACGTGATCGACAATGGCCAGCGCACCCCGCTCGACATGGATGCCGTGCACGGCCTGGTGAACGCCGCCTGCGTCGGCCTGGAAAAGCACGTCGACGCCGATGCGATCGTCGCCGAGACCCTCAAAAACCTGTACGACGGCGTGCCGGTCGAAGAGCTGCACAAGTCCGCCATCCTGGCCGCCCGCGCCCTGATGGAAAAGGACCCGGCCTACAGCCAGGTGACCGCACGCATCCTGCTGCACACGATCCGCAAGGAAGTCTTCGGCAAGGAAGTGCCGCAAGCGAAAGCGGCCGCGGAATACGTGACCTACTTCCCGCAATACATCGCCAAGGGCATCGAGAACGAACTGCTCGACGCCGAACTGGGCAAGTACGACCTCGAGCGCCTGGCGAAAGCCCTGGTGGCCGACCGCGACCTGCAGTTCGGCTACATCGGCCTGCAGACCCTGTACGACCGCTACTTCCTGCACGTGCGCGAAACCCGCATCGAGATGCCGCAGGCCTTCTACATGCGCGTCGCGATGGGCCTGGCCCTGCGCGAAGCGGACCGCGAAGAGCGCGCCATCGAGTTCTACACCCTGCTGTCGAGTTTCGATTTCATGAGCTCGACCCCGACCCTGTTCAACTCGGGCACCCGCCGCTCGCAGCTGTCGTCGTGCTATCTCACCACCGTCGGCGACGACCTGGAAGGCATCTACGACGCCATCAAGGAAAACGCACTGCTGTCGAAGTTCGCAGGCGGCCTCGGCAACGACTGGACCCCGGTGCGCGCGCTCGGCTCGCGCATCAAGGGCACCAACGGCAAGTCGCAAGGCGTGGTGCCGTTCCTGAAAGTGGTGAACGACACGGCCGTGGCCGTGAACCAGGGCGGCAAGCGCAAGGGCGCGGTCTGCGCCTACCTGGAAACCTGGCACATGGACATCGAGGAATTCCTCGACCTGCGCAAGAA
>JAQGLR010000151.1 GCA_028292765.1 Massilia sp.
TCCCCTGATGGGCCTGTTCGGCACGGTGGTCGGCATGATCGAAATCTTCGGTTCGCAGAACGCCACCGGCGGCGCCAATCCGGCCCAGCTCGCGCACGGCATTTCGGTGGCGCTGTATAACACCGGCTTCGGCCTGGCGATCGCCATGCCGGCCCTGGTGGCCTACCGCCACTTCCGCGCGCTGGTCGACAGCTTCATCATCGACATGGAACTGCAGGCGGTGAAATTTGTCGACGTCGTCCACGGGGCGCGCAAATGATGGATTTCCGCCGCGGCCGCAAGCGCGAGGATCCGGAGATCAACCTGATCCCGTTCATCGACGTGCTGCTGGTCGTGCTCATCTTCCTGATGGTGTCGACCACCTACAGCAAGTTCACCGAGCTGCAGATCACGCTGCCGACGGCCGACGCCGACCAGGTGACGAACAAGCCCTTCGAGATCAACGTCACCATCGACGCCAAGGGCAATTACACGGTGAACAATACGCCGGTTGCGTTCAACGGCGTGGCGGGCCTGGCCGACGACCTGAAGGCGGCCGCCAGCCGCGGCCCGAACGGGCAGCCGGTGGCGGACCCGGTCATCATCGTCAACGCCGACCAGTTCGCGATGCACCAGATGGTGATCAACGTGCTGGAAGCGGCGCGCGTGGCCGGCTACGACAAGCTGACCTTCGCTGCGCAGACCGGCGGCAAGAAGTAGTACGGCGGGCAGCATCGGGACGGCGCTCCACGCCCGCCCGGCTGCCGCTTCCTTCTTTTCCTATGCCCAACAACAATTCCCTCGAAGCCCGCTTGACCCGCGCCTGGCTGCGCCGCGGCCCGCTCGCCTGCGCGCTGTGGCCGCTGTCGCTGGTGTTCCGGGGCCTGGCCGCGCTGCGTGCCGGCCTGTACCGCGCGGGCTTTCTCGAGGCCGGGCGCTTGCCGGTTCCCGTCATCGTCGTCGGCAATATCTTTATCGGGGGCACCGGCAAGACACCGCTCACGATCTGGCTGGCGCAGGCGCTCCGCGACGCCGGCCTCACGCCTGGCGTGATTTCGCGCGGACACGGCGGCGAAGCCGAAGGTGGGAGTCATGCGCCGCGCGCCGTTACGCCTGAATCCGACACCCGCGACGTGGGCGACGAACCGCGCCTGATCGCGCGCCGCGCGGGTGTGCCGGTCGTGGTCGGGCGCAAGCGTGTCGAGGCGGGCAGGGCGCTGCTGGCAGCCAATCCCGAGGTGAATGTCATCATTACCGACGACGGCCTGCAGCATTACGCGCTGGCGCGCGACGTCGAAGTGCTGCTGTTCGACGGCCGCGGGGTCGGCAACGGCTGGCTGTTGCCGGCCGGGCCGCTGCGCGAACCGCCCTCACGCCGGCGCGACTTTACGGTCGTCAACGCACTCGAGCTGACGCCCGGGCTGGCGCGCGCGGTCGGCGGCAAGCCGTTCCGAATGGAATTGGCTGGCGACGTGGCCGAGCGCCTGGCGGACCCCGGCCAGCGCCAGCCGCTGTCGGCTTTCGCCGGGCGGCGGGTGCTGGCGGCGGCCGGCATCGGCAACCCGGGCCGCTTTTTTGCCCTGCTGCGCGGCGCCGGCCTGGCGTTTGCCGAGCTACCCTTGCCGGACCACTACGATTTCCGCGACAACCCGTTCGCGTCGGTAGACGCCGATGTCATCCTGATCACCGAGAAGGATGCAGTAAAATGTGGGCAACTTGAAAACCAGAAGGGCGAACCACGGCTGTGGGTGGTCCCGGTCACGGCGCGCATCGATGCCGCGCTGGCCGAACAAATTGTGGAGAAATGTCGTGGACGCTCGCCTGCTTGATATCCTGGTCTGCCCGTTGTGCAAGGGACCGCTCGAATTCGACAAGAAGGCGCAGGAGCTCACTTGCCGCCCGGACCGCCTGGCATACCCGATCCGCGACGGCATCCCGATCATGTGGGCCGACCAGGCACGCAAGATCGAGCCGGTCTGAGCGCATGAGCTTTACGGTCATCATCCCGGCCCGGCTGGCCTCGACCCGGCTGCCGAACAAGCCGCTGGCCGACCTCGGCGGCAAACCGATGGTCGTGCGCGTCGCCGAGCGTGCGCGCGCGTCGGGCGCGGCGCGCATCGTCGTCGCCACCGACCACGCCGACATCCTGGCCGCCTGCGCCGCGCATGGCATCGACGCCCGCATGACGCGCTCCGATCACCCGTCCGGCACCGACCGCATCGCCGAGGTGGCGCGCGAACTCGGGCTGGCCGATGACGAAGTCGTCGTCAACCTGCAGGGCGACGAGCCGCTGATCGACCCGGCCCTGCTGGCCGCCTGCGCCGCCCGCATCGGTCCCGGCGTCCCGATGGCAACCTGCGCCCATCCCATCGATTCGGCGCTTGAAGTCTTCAATCCGAACGTGGTCAAGGTCGTCCTCGACAAGGCGGGCAGGGCGCTGTATTTTTCGCGGGCGACCATTCCCTGGCACCGCGACGCGTTTGCCTTGTCAACCGACGCGCTGGCGCCGGGCTATGCGCCGCTGCGCCATATCGGCCTGTACGCCTACAGCAACGCCTTCCTGCAGGCCTATCCCGGCCTGGCGCCCGCGCCCCTCGAGCAGATCGAGGCACTGGAGCAATTGCGTGTCCTGTGGCACGGCTATCCGATCGCGGTCCACGTCACCGACAGCGCGCCGCCGGGCGGCGTCGACACGCCGGAAGACCTGGCTAGGGTGCAATTGCATTATGCGTCTTGATCTGTGTGGAAATTGCTTTAAAGACCTTCTGCGCTAGATCAATAAACGGCCCTGGCAACCGCTCTGATTGGCGTTGACGCTGGCTTTTGTGGTAAGTTTCGTACCAAGGTGGTCAGATATGCATCAATCTCGAATCTTTGCCAACACAATAGGACGTCGCGAAAAACCGTAGCGAGCGGCAGCAATGTCGGCCGAGAAGCGCAGCTGTACGGAGGTACAGCGAGCATCGCAGGCCGACAGTGCAACGCGCCGTAGGTTTTTCGGGATGTCCAATAACAATTTTTAACATCTGTCTTAGGAATCTTCATGCGTCTCATTCTGTTAGGAGCGCCTGGCGCCGGCAAAGGCACCCAGGCTAACTTCATCAAGGAAAAATACAATATTCCGCAGATCTCCACCGGCGACATGCTGCGTGCGGCGATCAAGGCTGGCACCGAGCTGGGCATGGCGGCGAAAAAGGTAATGGACGCGGGAGGCCTGGTGTCGGACGACATCATGATCGGCCTCGTGAAGAATCGCCTGCAGGAAGCGGATTGCGCCAACGGCTACCTGTTCGACGGCTTCCCGCGCACCGTCGCGCAGGCCGACGCCATGAAGGACAACGGCATCAACGTCGACTACGTGCTGGAAATCGACGTGCCTGACGACATGATCGTCGAGCGCATGAGCGGTCGCCGCACGCACCCGGGCTCGGGCCGCGTGTACCACACCAAATTCAACCCGCCGAAGGTCGCCGACATCGACGACGTCACCGGCGAGCCGCTCGTCCAGCGCGACGACGACAAGGAAGAAACCGTCATGAAGCGCCTGTCGGTCTACCATAACCAGACCGAAGTGCTGCTTGGCTATTACAACAACTGGGCCCAGTCTGGCCTGCCAGGCGCGCCGAAGTATCGCAAGATCATGGGCGTGGGACCGGTCGAACAGGTACGCGACGCGGCATTCGCCGCACTTTCCGAGTAAGACCAGAAGCGGACAGCGATGTCCGCTTTTTTTTGGCCCGGATGACCCCGGGGGGCGCCCGTCGTCATTTAGTCGCACGAATGGTTTGCATCAAAGTTGTGCAGTACGCAGTGAGGCAGACTGCTTCGCCATACCGGTGAAGCGTCTTTCAATGTGTGGTTGTGAATATTTGATCGAAATCTAAGGGGACGAAATGGCAGCAAACTATCTCACGTTTGCCGTGGCGTGCGGCGTCATCGCGGTCATCTACGGGTTGTGGGCCCGGGCCTGGATCTTGCGCCAGGATCCGGGCAACACGCGCATGCAGGAGATTGCGCAGGCGATCCAGGAGGGCGCGAGCGCCTATCTCGGACGCCAGTACCGCACCATCGGCATCGTTGGCCTCGTGCTGCTCGTCGCCATCTACGCGCTGCTCGGCCCCATGACCGCACTCGGCTTCTTTGCCGGCGCCGTGCTCTCGGGCGCCTGCGGCTTCATCGGCATGAACGTCTCGGTACGCGCCAACGTGCGCACCGCACAGGCGGCCGCCAC
>JAQGLR010000186.1 GCA_028292765.1 Massilia sp.
GTACGCGTGCTACCGCCTCAATGGCGTTTTGCACGCTCAAGCCACCACTCAAAACGACCCGAGGCGCGAGCTCTTTTGGAATAACTGACCAATCGAAGACCTTTCCGGCGCCGCCGTAGGCGTCCACATGGGTGTCGAGCAGGAGGCCCGAGAACCAGGGGCTGGCGGCGCGGTATGCGAGCTCGCATTCTAGCAGTTCAAAAGGCGTCGTGTCCGGCTTGACGCGGCAGGCCCGGACGAAGGGCCGTTTCACTGCCGCAGCGATCCCGGCACACGCCTCAAGCGTCTCGTCGCCGTGGAACTGCAGCAGCGCCACCGGCGCCGCATCGACGACCTGCGCCACCTCGTCCAGGCCCGCGTTCACGAACAGCGCCACCGGGCTGACATACGGCGGCACCAGGGCGCCAAGCGCGGCAAACTGCGCCGGCGTGAGGTAGCGCGGGCTCTTCGGATAGAACACGAAGCCGAGCGCGTCGGCGCCCGCGCTCACAGCGGCGCGCAGGTCTTCTTCGCGGGTGATGCCGCAGATTTTGATGCGGGTGCGGTGCATGACGGAACCTTAAAGCCAGGGTAGCGGAGAGACCGCCTCCAGCGGCAGTCCCCACCTAGGATCGTAATCGATTTTGGCGAGGTACAGGCCGTCCGGCATGAAAGTGGGCGCGGCGGCGTCGCGGTCGCGGGCCAGCAGCACCTCGGCCATCCATTCCGGCTCGTGGCGCCCAATGCCCACATAGACCAGCGCGCCGACCAGGTTGCGCACCATGTGGTGCAGGAAGGCGCTGGCGCGCACGGTGAAGACGATGATGTCGCCGCGCCGCTCGATGCTGAGTTCCTGCATGTCCTTGATCGGGGTGTTCGCCTGGCAGCTCGATGCGCGGAACGAGGAAAAGTCGTGCATCCCGATCAGGTGGCGCGCCGCGGCGCGCATGCGCTCGACATCGAGCGGGCGGAACACCCAGCCGGCGCGCCCGGCCAGCAGCGCCGACGGATGTGGATTGTTGTACAGGACGTAGTGATAGGTGCGCGCCCTGGCCGAGAAGCGGGCGTGGAAGTCCTGGCCGTCAAGACTCGCGGCGACTTCATGGGCCCAGCGCACGGTGATCGAGTCGGGCAGGAAGGCATTCGTGCCGCGTACCCAGCTTTGCACGGGGCGTTTCAGGTCGGTGTCGAAATGGACCACCTGCTCGACCGCATGCACGCCGGCGTCGGTGCGGCCCGCGCAGGTGGTGGCAAGCGGGGTGCAGGCGAAGGTTTCGAGCGCGATTTCAAGCGCGTCCTGGACGGTGTCGCGCGAAGGCTGTTTCTGGTAACCGCTCCAGCCGGTGCCGATGTACTGGAGCCCGAGTGCGATGCGCGTCACGCCAACTGCGCGCGCATGGCGCTGGCACGGCTGGACTGTTCGACGTTGCCACCCTTGATGACTTCGTCGAGCAGCTCGCGCGCGCCTTCCTTGTCGCCAATCTCCTGGTAGGCGATCGCCAGGTCCAGTTTGGTTTCCATCTCCATCTGCGCGGCGGTCAGCTCGGCGGCGCCGGCGCTGTCCGGATTACCGATCATGTCATCGGCCAGCGCATTCGCCGATCCGGGCGCCGGCTGGGCAGCCAGGTCGAAGTCGTGCGCCGGCAGGTCGAGGTCGAGGCCGGACATGTCGAAATGCGGCGCCGGAGTGCCCGGCGTCGGGGTTGCCGGCCGAACCGACTGGCCGAAGTCCATCATGTCGAGGTCGAACAGCGGGTCCTTGTCGGCGCTGGCCTGCACCGCATCGCCAGGGTGCTGTGACGCCGCCATCGGTGCGGCGAGCTCGAGGCCGGTCGAGCCGAAGTCGAATACCGGCTCCTCGCGTTCGGCCGCCGGGGCGCCGGACGCCAGGCCGGCGGGCGTCGTATCGGCCAGGCCGAAATCCATCGCATCGAGGTCGAACAGGGGATCCTGCAGGTCGCCGCCAGGCTGGTTGGCGGGCTGGGTCGCGGACGCCTCCGGCAGCGGCGGCAGTTCGAATTCACGGGCCAGCTGGGCCATGTCGATATCGGTGTTCGGGCCGTTTTTCGAGAGGTCGAGGACAAAAGCGTCGTCTTCGTCGACCGGTTCGGGCGGCGTGGCGGCCGACGCCGAGGCGGAAGCGCTATCGGGCGCCGTATCGGGCACGCCGAAGTTCATGTCGAAGGCCAGGTCGTCCAGGCCGTGACCCGTTGCCGGCTCGCTTGCCAGTGGCGTGCCCGACGCCGGGTCGAGCGGCGCGAACGGCGCCATGTCGAACTGGAGGTCGGGCACGGCGGTCGCGTCCGCGCGCGCGCCGGGGGTCGGCTCGCCGGCGGACACGGGCTCAAAGCTCAGGCCGCCGAGGTCGAAGTCGAGCAGGTTGTCTTCGGCCCTGGCCTCGGCCTTGGTGTCGTGCAGCTGCGGCAGTGCGGTGGCGTCGTTCCCCAGCCCGAGGCTGTCGAGGTCGAAACGGGTATCGAGCGGGATGCCGGTCTCGGCGTCCACGGTCGCTGCCGGCTCGATGATCTCCGGCGTCTCGCGGTTGCGGAAAGCCTGCTCCAGCTGCTGCGACAGCATGGTTTGCGGGCCGGCATCATGCGCCAGTGCCGCGGTGGCGGCGCCGGCGGCCATCCCGGCCCCGGCAGCGCCCACGGCGCCGC
>JAQGLR010000507.1 GCA_028292765.1 Massilia sp.
TCGGGTCGCCGCCGGCCGCGATCACGCGCAGCAGTTCGCCGCCCGAGACGATGTCGAAGCCCGCCCCCTGGCGTGCCAGCAGGTCGAGGATCGCCAGGTTCGAGTTGGCCTTCATCGCATAGCAGACGAGGGCGTCACGGCCGGCGCAGGCGTCGCTGTAGGCCGCGAAGTTTTCCAGCAGTGCCGCCTTCGAGTAGACATAGGCCGGCGTGCCGAACGCTTCGGCAATTTGGGGCAAAGGGGTGCTCTCGGCGTGCAGCACGCCGTCTTGGTACGAAAAATGTGGCATGGATCTTATTGGGCGGGGGCTGGAGTCTGGGGGGCTGCCTGGGCCGGCGTGGCCGGTGCCGGGGACTGCGCGGCGGGCCTGGCCGGGGGCTGCGGCATGGTGAGCGGGCCGGTCTGGCCGCAGCCGGCGAGGACGGTGGCGGCGAGCACGGCAGCAATGATAATAGGGATGAGAAGCGCGTTGGGTGACTTCACGATTAGAATCAGGGTTTGATCAAGACCTTGGAGTGTAGCATGACCGAAACCGAATTTTTGGACCTGGCCGAATCGACCTTGAACCGCATCGAAACCTGCTTCGACGAGCTCAACGACAAAGACATCGTCGATGTCGAGTGCAAGCGCAACGGCAACGTGCTGGAGGTCGAGTTCATCGCCAACGGCTCGAAGATCATCGTCAACAGCCAGGCGCCGCTGCAGGAAATGTGGATGGCGGCGCGCTCGGGCGGTTTCCACTACAAGCGCGTGGGCGACGAGTGGCGCAATACGCGCGACGATACCGAGTTCTTTGCGGCGCTGTCCGACGTGGCGACGCAGCAGGGTGGGGCGCCGGTGCGCCTCGGGTAGCGGCAGGGCAGGTCATTGAGGCCGGGGGCCTCGATGACCTGCCACGCTACTCAAAACAACTCATTCCTCACCGCATCCTGCGCCTTTTGCTGCGCAGGCGCCGGCGTCGTTCCCACATCGAGCGACGTTACCCCGGTTCCCGGCGGGTTTTCGGCGTAGTAATACTCGCCATTCATCATGATCAGCCCCGGCGGCACGGCGCGTTCCTCGACCGGCACGGTTTTCAGCACCGTCTGCATGTAGCCGATCCAGATCGGCAGCGCCAGGCCGCCGCCGGTTTCCTTGTTGCCCAGGTTCTTGGGCTGGTCGTAGCCCATCCACGCAATGCCGACCAGTTTCGGCTGGTAACCCGCAAACCAGGCGTCGATCGAGTCGTTGGTGGTGCCGGTCTTGCCGGCGATGTCGTTGCGCTTGAGGATCTGCGAGGCCTTGGCCGCGGTGCCGTAGCGCGCCACGTCCTTCATCATGCTGTCCATCATCCAGGCGTTGCGCGCGTCGATCACGCGGTTGGCCTCGACGCCTGCGCGTTCCGGCCGCGCTTCCGACAGCACCTTGCCCGCGCTGTCCGTCACCTTCGAGATCAGGTAAGGGCTGACGCGGTAGCCGCCGTTGGCGAACACGGCATACGCGCCGGCCATCTGCAGCGGCGTGGTCGCGCCGGCGCCCAGCGCCAGGGTCAGGTAAGGCGGGTTCTTTTCGGCGTCGAAGCCGAAGCGGGTCGCGTATTCCTGGCCGTAGCGCGCGCCGATGCGGTTCAGGATGCGGATCGAGACCATGTTCTTCGACTTGGTCAGGCCGCGCCGCATCGTCATCGGGCCTTCGTACTTGGCGTCGTAGTTCTTCGGCTCCCAGGCCGGGCCGCCGGTCTGGCCCGAGTCGAACGAAATCGGCGCGTCGTTGACCAGGGTGGCGGGCGACAGCCCGCGCTCGAGCGAGGCCGAATAGATGAACGGCTTGAACGAGGAACCCGGCTGGCGCCAGGCCTGCGTCACGTGGTTGAACTTGTTGCGGTTGTAGTCGAAGCCGCCGACCAGCGCCTTGATGGCGCCGTCCTCGGTGCTGGCCGACACGAAGGCCGATTCGACCAGCGGCATCTGCGTGATCTTCCAGTCCGCGCCCCCGTCCTGCATGACGCGGATCAGCGCGCCGCGGCGGATGCGGCGGTTCGGCGCGGCCTTGGCTGACAGCCAGTTCGAGGCGAACGACAGGCCAGGACCCGTAATCCTGATTTCCTCGCCCGAGGCCAGCACGGCGGTGACGCCCGATGGCGAAGCCGCCAGCACGACGGCCGCGACGATGTCGTCGCTGTCGGGCTTTTCGGCCAGTTCGGCCTCGATGGCCTCATCCGCTTCGGTCTTGTCCTTCGGGATGTCGATGTACGACTCCGGGCCGCGGTAGGGGTGGCGGCGTTCGTAATCCATCACGCCGCGGCGCACGGCGAGGTAGGCCGCGTCCTGGTCGGCCTTGGTGATGGTGGTGAAGACGTTCAGGCCGCGCGTGTAGGTGTCTTCCTTGAACTGTTCGTAGACGAGCTGGCGCGCCATCTCGGCCACGTATTCGGCGTGCACGCCAAAGGCGGTGCTGTCGGTCTTGATGGTCAGTTCTTCGTTCTTCGCGGTCTCGAACTGCGCAGTGGTGATGTAGCCGAGCGAATGCATGCGCTGCAGGATGTACTGCTGGCGCGTACGGGCGCGGGTCGGGTTCACGACTGGATTGTAGGCAGATGGCGCCTTCGGCAGGCCGGCCAGCATGGCCGCTTCGGCCACGGTGATGTCGCGCAGGTCCTTGCCGAAATAGATCTGGGCCGCCGACTGGAAGCCAAAGGCGCGCTGGCCCAGGTAGATCTGGTTCATGTAGACCTCGAGGATCTGGTCCTTGGTCAGGTTCTTCTCGATCTTCCAGGCTAGTAAGGCCTCGTAGGCCTTACGCTTGAGGGTTTGCTCACTGGACAGGAAGAAGTTACGCGCCACCTGCTGGGTGATCGTCGAGGCGCCCTGGCGCGAGCCGCTGGTGGCGTTGTGCAGCATGGCGCGCAGCACGCCCCAGTAATCGACGCCGCCGTGCTGGTAGAAACGGTCGTCTTCGATCGACAGCACCGCCTTCTTCATCACGTCGGGGATTTCCTTGAAGCGCACCAGCGTCCTGCGCTCCTCGCCGAACTCGCCGATGAGGACGTTATCGGCCGTGAAGATACGCAGCGGCATCTTCGGGCGGTAATCGGTGATCGTGTCGAGCGCCGGCAGGTTGGGGTAGGCCATGGCCAGCGCGAACGCGACCAGCAGCACGCCGACCAGCGCAAGGCCGCCCAGGCCGGCGACGGCCAGCAGGACCAGCCGCTTCGGACTGAATTTGTTCGATGCCGGAGCATTCTTCGATTGGGAGGATTTCATGCTGAGTTCACTGTGTTGATCCGCCTCATTATAAGGCACGGTATCTGCGTAT
>JAQGLR010000242.1 GCA_028292765.1 Massilia sp.
CCTTCATCGAGAAGGTCAAGGACAAGAACTCGGGCGTGAAGCTGATGGGCTTCGGTCACCGCGTGTACAAGAACTTCGACCCGCGCGCCAAGCTGATGCGCGAAACCTGCCACGAAGTGCTGGAAGAGCTGGGCCTGCAGGAAGACCCGCTGTTCAAGCTGGCGATGGAACTGGAACGCATCGCGCTGGAAGACGAATACTTCGTGTCGCGCAAGCTGTACCCGAACGTCGACTTCTACTCGGGCATCGTGCAGTCGGCCCTGGGCATCCCGGTCTCGCTGTTCACCGGTATCTTCGCCATGGCCCGCACCATCGGCTGGATCGCCCAGTGGAACGAGATGATCGCCGATCCTGAGCAGAAGATCGGCCGTCCACGCCAGCTGTTCGTCGGCTCGCCGGTGCGCGACGTGCCGCCGCTCGACAAGCGCTGATTCGTTCTTGTCGTGACAAAGGAAAGCGGGCTGCGGCCCGCTTTTTTCGTTTCTAGCTGCTCCTTAGGCTCAGTTGCACTTTCCTCGTGCGATGGCCGCGGCCCAGAACGGCAGTGCCAACAGTGCGCCTGCACTGAAATTCCAGTTCTTCGTGCTGAAGCTCGCGGGTTGATGCTTGAGCGCATCCGGTCCCAGGCAGGACGGTTTCTTCGCTTCCGCGAAACCGTGCGAAAACTTGCGGTACGGGTCTGCGCTCAGGACATCGCCGCTGGGAGCGGTGGCAGGGGCGAGGAAGATTGCTTTCATTGGCATCCAGTCAGCGGCAGACGCCGCGCAGCTTGGCCACCGCAACGAAGGGCAGGGCGATCCAGCCGCTCAGGAAGAAAGTCGGCTGGTTTCTCAAACCTTCCGAATGCAGGCAGACCGGCAGCCGCGCCCTGGCGAAGTCCTGCGAAAACGCCTGGAGGGGCGTCGCGCTGATCGTGTCCACCTCATGCCGGCGCGGATACAGGTCCCTTTCCTCGGGCAGGCCGGCGAGGGCGGCGCGGATAGCCTCCCTGTCGAGCCGCGCGCGCAGCGGCAGGGCGCTGTCAGGTGGCGATTGCCCAGGCGGCGTGGCTTGCTGTAGCGCTGTGGGCGACGGGGCTGGAACGCCCGGCGCCGGCTCGGCCCTGGCAGCCAGGGTAAAACAGAGCATGCAGGCAAGGAGTAGGCGCATAGTCGGTAATAAAATTCGGCAACAAAAAGTGTGTTGCCAAATCTACACGACAACTGGTGAAATTTGTCACTCTGTACATTTAGTTACATATGGCTGTGTACAATTTAGTCTTTCAGTCGACAACGACGCGACCATGAAACAATTGCTCCTCGCCTGCTGCATGCTGCTGCTGTGTTCTCTCACCGCCCAGGCCGACCCCGCGCTCAAACGGCAAGTCAATGCTTTTGTCGACCGCTGGCATGCGGACGCGGCGCACTCGCGTCCGGCGTTTTTCGACAAGATCGCCAGGGACGGCGTGTACATCGGCACCGACAAGACCGAGCGCTGGCGCCGTGACGAGTTCAAGGCGTGGGCGAGGCCGCATTTCAAGCGCAAGTCGGCCTGGGCGTTCAAGCCGCTGCGGCGCAACATCAATTTTTCGGAAGACCAGTCGATCATCTGGTTCGACGAACTGCTCGACACGCAAATGGGCATTTGCCAGGCCAGCGGCGTCATCCGACGCAAAGGGAACCGCTTCGAGATCGTGCATTACCAGCTGTCGATGGCGATCCCGAACGAGGTCGGCAGCCAGGTAACGCGGCTGATCAAGGACTTCGAGGCAAAAGACGGCTGGAAGGGCGGTCCGAAATAATCGCCTGTGGTATCGTGTTGCCCCTCAAAAGCATCTCCTTTCGAACGTGAGCAACACCTGTATTGGCCCTTACATTGGTCGTTTTGCGCCGTCGCCCACCGGGCCCCTGCATGCCGGTTCGCTGGTGGCGGCGGTCGCCAGTTACCTGGACGCGCGCGCGCACCGCGGCGAGTGGCTGGTGCGCATCGAGGACATCGACGAGGGCCGCAGCGTGGCTGGCGCCGACGAGGCGATCCTCGCGCTGCTGCATTCGCTGGGGATGGATTCCGACCGCGAGGTGGTCTGGCAAAGCCGGCGCAAGCACCTGTACGCGGCGGCGGCCGGGCGACTGGGAGAACATGCCTACGCCTGCGGCTGCAACCGCCGCGAGATCGTCGATTCGCGCCTGGGCGTGGCGCCCGATGGATCGGCAATCTATCCCGGGACCTGCCGCCCCGGCCTCGCGCCGGGACGCTCGATGCGCAGCCTGCGCCTGCGCGTGCCCGACAGCGGGGCGGACAGCATTACCTTTACCGACCGCTTCGCCGGCACCCTCACGCAGCGGCTCGCCCTCGACTCGGGCGACTTCGTCCTGAAGCGCGCCGACGGGTTTTGGGCCTACCAGCTTGCGGTCGTCGTCGACGATGCCGAGCAGGGTGTGACCGACATCGTGCGCGGCTCCGACCTCATCGATTCGACCGCCCGCCAGATCTACCTGCAAGGCCTGCTCGGCGTACCGACGCCGCGCTACCTGCATGTGCCGGTCGTGCGCAATGCGAATGGCGAAAAACTCTCGAAGCAGACCGGTGCGCTGGCCGTGCTGCCGGGGGACGAAGCCGCGGCCATCGACGCATTGACGGCCGCCGTTCGCTTCCTCGGCTTGCCGCTCGAGCGCCCGGATTCGCTCGCCGGCTTCTGGCGCGCAGCGGTTCCCTGCTGGGCAGCTATGCTGGCCAGCAGGGAAGCGTGCGCAAGCACGCGCACCCCGTAGTCAGTCCTTGGTCCGGCAGCTATGCTGGCCAGCAGGGAAGCGTGCGCAAGCACGCGCACCCCGTAGTCAGTCCTTGTTCCGGCAGCTATGCTGGCCAGCAGGGAAGCGTGCGCAAGCACGCGCACCCCGTAGTCAGTCTTTGTTCCGGCGGCCATGCTGGCCAGGCGGGAACCGCTCGCGGGCGCTCACTCCTAGGCCGCCATGCCGGCCGGGCCTGAACTAGCCACGCACTGCGGCCCCATCCGGGCACGCCGGCGCGCCACCATCCCCAAGCCTGCCAGGCCGAACCCGAGCATCCCCCAGGTGGCCGGTTCCGGAATCGGCGCCGCCACCAGGAAGCCGCGGATTTCGCCGGCCGGGAATTGCGTGGTGTGGATGTTCAGGTAGGCGGTGTGGTCGTCGATCGCGTCGATCAGTGCGGCGCTTGCCGATGCCGGCGTCCCGCCGAATGCCGCCAGGAAGCTCGGTTCGTAGGTCGCGGGTCGGTCAGGTCGAACGCGCGGCTGTAGATACCGCCCCGGACACCCGTGGGAAAATCGGGGAACGGGATGGCGACCGGCGCCACACCGGTGAACTCGGCGCTGGTGCAGCAGTGGATGTGGGCCATCGTCGTGCCGGACAGCAGGTCGCGGAAGGGCACTTCGGCGCGCATGATGTCGCCGTCGAACTCGAAGGTCGCGATGCTCGAGCCGGGTGAGGCGTTGGGCGGGACTTCGACCTGGCCGCTGGCCACCGCCCGGATGAACCCTTCATCGGTCCCGGCCTGGGCCTGTGCGGCGACGGGTGCAAGCGCCAGGCTTGCTGCGAGCGCCAGGATAGACAAGCTGTGTTTCATGGCATACCTCCTGATTAGGAAAGAATCCAATGTGCGCTACGGCGTGACATTGCTGAAAAACTTAGCACGTCAGCAGCCAGCGAAACACACGATACGGATGGGCAGGCGCCGCTGAGAAATCAGGTGTCGAAATTAATACTGTGGGAAGTTGAACGGCGGAAGAGTTCAAGCAGGCAGGGCGTGGAAATACCTTGCGGGCTCACTTCTTTTTCTGGATCGTGATCTCGCCGTCCGCCTCGAGAAAGGCGCATTGCATGTCCGGGCGCGCACAGTCGGCCGCGCGCAGCGCCTGTTCCAGGTCGGACTCGGTGATGCGGCAGCGCTTCACGACCTTGTCGAAGAACTGGCCGTCGCGTCCGATCAGCACCGCCGTGCCATCGAGCATGACCGACATGCGCCGGCTGTGGGTGGACAGCAGGGCGACCACGGCGTTCAGGCCGATCAGCGTGGCCGCAACGATCAGGCCGCCGCTGAGCGAATCGTCGCCTCCGGACAGCGAATTCGAGACCGCCTCGGACAGCAGCAACACGACCAGCAGGTCGAAAGGCGTGAACTGGCCGACCGTGTGCCGGCCCGACAGGCGCACCAACACCAGCAGCGCCAGGTAGACGAGCGCGCCGCGCACGACGAATTCCCACCACGCCAGATCCATGTCGAACATCGCCACCTCGCTCGCAAGCTGATCAGCCGATTCTAATGGTTTTGACAAGATGGCGCCGCCCGGTTCGGCAGCGCCAGGCGCGCCTCAGTCGTCCAGCCGATAGCTGCGCAGCTGGAACACCATCTTGCCCCCGACGCGTTCGCACAGTCCGCTCATCGTCTCCGTGGGGCCGAGCTTCAGCGTCACCTTGCTGCCCGTCGCCTTGTTGGCGCAGGCCGCATGCGCCTCGTCCGGGACGTCGGGCAGTGGCGGCGGCGGCGGTGGCGAGGCGGGCGGGGCGGGGGGCGCCGGCGGCGTGGCACACGGACCGCTGCCCGCCGGTTGGCAGTCGATACGGACCACCGCTTCGCCGGCGCTGGCGCCGGCGGCGCAGAACAGGGCAACGAGGATGAGGGAACGTGGGTGCATGGTTTCTCCTTCTGGTTCGGCGCACGCGACGGCGCCAGCAGAGCCATCGTGCATGCCGAATGTGGAGGAAAAATGGAGACGCTAGACTTCGAAGCGATAGCCGACGCCGTAGACCGACCGAATCGGATCAAGCCCCGGCGCGACGGCCTCGATCTTGCGGCGCAGGTTCTTGATGTGGCTGTCGATGGCGCGGTCCGTCGCGTCCAGGTAGTCCTGGCGGACCAGCTCCAGCAGCTGTGCACGCGAGAACACCTGGCCCGGCCGCCGCGCCAGGGCTGCGAACAGCTCGAACTCGGTGGCTGTGAGATCGAGCGGATGGCCGTGGACCGTCACGCGCCGGCGCGCGCCGTCGATGGCGACCGGCATCGAGGGCATACCGGCCGCCGGCGCCCGGGCACGGCGCAGGATGGCCCGGATGCGGGCCACCAGTTCGCGTGGGCTGAACGGTTTGCAGAGGTAGTCGTCGGCGCCCGTGTCCAGGCCCAGCAGGCGGTCGATTTCCTCGACCCGGGCCGTCACCATCACGATCGGCAGCTCGGAAAAGGCACGCACGGCGCGGCACAGCGCCAGGCCGTCGAGTCCAGGCAGCATCAGGTCGAGCACGACGAGTGCCGGTACGCTGGCGCGAATCGCGGCCAGCGCCTGCGCGCCGTCGCCGAACACGGTCGGTTCGAAGCCGGCGGCACGGACGTAGTCGGCCATGAGCACCGCCAGTTCCGGTTCGTCCTCGACGATAAAGATTGCGGCGCTCATGGCTGTTCCAGTGCAAACGAGACCGTCGCGCGCAGTCCTTTGATCGGCGAATGCGTAAAGGCGAGCCGCCCGCCCTGCGCCTCGACCAGCCGCAGGCACAGCGCCAGCCCCAGCCCGGCGCCGCCACCGGCCCGGCTGCGCGAGGCCTCGATCCGGTAGAAACGCTCGCCGAGCCGCGCCAGGGCGGCATCCGGCACCCCGGGCGCGCTGTCGTCGATGACCAGGTGCAGACTATCCTGTTCGACGCGGGCGGACAGCACGACCCGGCCCCCGGCGGCGGTGTAGCGCAGGCTGTTTTCGAACAGGTTGCGCAGCACCTGGCGCAGGCGGTCGGGGTCGGCGGTAACGGTTGCGCGGGCGGAGGGGGGGCGGAACTCGAGTGCCAGCCCGGCGGCTGCCATGCGCTCGCCAAAGGCCTGCGCCTCCTGGGTGGCGAGCAGCCACGCGTCGAGCGGCTCGGCTTGCAGGTCGAGGGCGCCGAGGTCCGCGCGTGCCAGCGCATACAGCTCATCGATCAGTTTGTTCAGTGCCAGCACCTGGCGCAGCATCGCCTCGACGTGGGCGGGGTCGGCGCTGCGCACGCCATCCTGCACCGCTTCGAGCTGGGCGCGCAGCACCGCCAGCGGCGTGCGCAGCTCGTGCGAGGTGTCGGCCACCCACTGGCGGCGCGCGGACTCGAGACTGTCCAGGCGCCCGGCCAGCATGTTGAAGTGGCCCGCCAGTTCGCCCAGCTCGTCGCTGCGGTCCTGCGGCAGGCGCGTCTCGAAGCGGCCTTCGGCAAGCGCGCGGGCGCCCGCCGCCAGGCGCCCGATCGGCCGCCGGAAGTGCGCCGCGAGCAGGGTCGCGGCGAGCGCGCTCAGGATGACGCCGGCAGCGGCGAGCGGCCACAGGCTGGCTTTCAGTTGCTGCAGGAAGGCATAGGCCAGCGCATCGGTCGGCCGCGCGGTGCGCGCCACGGCCAGGTAGCCCACGGTGCGGCCTTCGGCCACGATGGCGCGCCGTGCCAGCGGCAAGGCGCCCGGCTGCGGACCGGCAAGCCAGGCGCCTGCCGCGTCGAGCAGGGTTACGCGCTGCTGGAGGCTGGGCGCGTCATCGGGGCCGGCTTGCGCAATCGATGGGGGCGGCAAGGGCGGCAGGGGCGGCGCCGGCGGGACAGGCGGCGCCGCCACGGCCGGCGCCGCAGGGACGGCTGGAACGGCCCGGGCCGGGGGCGGCGGCGACACCCGATCGGGCGCGACGGTTCGGGTCGGTGGGGCGGGCGCCGGCGGCGGAGCATGTGCACGCGCTGCGCGTTCGCCCTGCAGCCGGTCCAGTTCCGCCGCAATCCATGCGCGCCTGTCAATGCCGGGAATGAAACCCCAGCCACCGTGGCGGGCGTAACGCCGGGCCAGGTCGGTATTGAGTTCCTCCAGCCTGTCGAGTTCGATCTGCACCGCGTAATCGCTGAAGCTTTCCAGCACATTCTGGCGCAACAGGAATACCGCGCTGGCCGTCACCGCCAGGATGGCGAGCAGGACGGAAGCGAAGAGGCGAAGGCCGATCAATATTTTCAAGGCGGGCCTGGAATGAGTTGTTGGCACATCATTCTAGGCGAATGGGCGACGCAGGGTCATCAGGAACTCTGCCGCTGTGCCCGCCTCTGCGGGCATGGCCTCCTCAATGATGCTTTTCGTACCGTCCGCGAATGCCGAACGACTTGTCGTCGATGACCAGGTTTCCTTTCCGCTGGATCAAGGTGAGGGACTTGAACGGCGGCGGCTGGATCTCCCTCAAATTCGTGATCGCGAATCCGGCGATGCGCGCCTTTGCGCGTTCAGCCGGGACATCGATCCACACCCACCTGTCCTTGCTTCCTGCGCGGCGTAATCCACTGCGTACCCATTCCTCGCCGTCCGGCATGGTAACGATCGCATCGCCATTCGCTTTACTCACCGCAGTGGCCGTTTTCCCGGCCTTGCTTTCGAAGCGTACCTCCATCTCGGCGACCGGTCCTTCCATGGGGATGCCGACCACGGCTACCCACGTGCCGGGGCCGGGAGCCTTGCGTAAATTCAGTTCGCTTTCGTCGAACAGCCGGAATTTCCCCGGCTGGCGCGGCGCGGGCTTCAGGACGACGCGCTTGCCCTTTTGCTGCCAGGTCCCCTGGGCTGCCAGGTCAACGTCCCCGTATGAAAGCATCCAGTGAAAATTGCCCGACTTGTTCAGCATCATTTTAGAGCCAAGCTCCCGTTCACCCTGCAAGTAATAATGCCCCGCCAGCCCGGACGCAGGCAGCGGCTGGCTGGTAGCGGCATAAGCTGGCCGGGTAATCAGGCCCAGCAGGATGATGACGGTTTTTGCAACAAAATGCATGGTATGTCCTCTCTTGAGAATTTCGCATTAATCGGAACGCGAGGACATATTATTTTTCCGCCAGCAGGCGGGTTTAGTGACGCCGCAAGGAAGCTGCTACGGTCAGCGCTTATCACGCAGCATGTTGAGGCCAAAGGCTTGACAGGAGATGAGAGCCAGGCGAGCTGACAGGGATCAATACACATCCCGGCGGTAGCGACCCTGCCCGGTGAGTTCATCCAGGCCCTCGCTGCCAAGCGCCGACACCAGCACCTCGTGCACGCCGGCGGCCATGCCCTGCAGGCTGCCGCACACGTAGATCGCGGCGCCGCGCGCGACCCATGCGCGCAATTCGTCGCCATGCGCTGCCAGCACATGCTGCACATAAGGCGTTTCGCCGCCGTCGCGCGAGAAGGCCAGGTCCAGCCGCGCCAGCTTGCCGGCCTCGACCCAGCCTTCGAGCTCGTCGCGGCAAAGGAAATCGCAGTTGGCGTTGCGTTCGCCGAACACCAGCCAGTTCTCGAGCGTAGCAGCGTTGATGCGGGCTTTCAGGTGGGCGCGCAGGCCGGCCAGGCCGCTCCCGTTCCCGATCAGGATCAGGGGCCGCCGGGCGTTCTCTCCCAGCCGGAAACGGGCATGTGGACGCACGCGCAGGGCAACGGAATCACCCGCGCCCGCACCCTGGCACAGCCAGCCGGATGCCGCGCCCGTGCCGCCGTCGGCGTGCCGCTGCAGCCGCACCAACAGCACGATGCCGCCCTCGGGTGGCACCGATGCGATCGAATACTCGCGGGGCAAGGCAGGATCGGCAGGTGCGCTCACCTGCACCAGGTCGCCCGCTTCCCAGTCCGGCAGGATGCCGTCGATCGGTTGCAGGACGATGCGATACAGCGGGCCGCCGGCGCTGCCGGGGTTGAGCTGCGTGCGTTCGACGATGCGCCAGTCGCCATAGGCCGGGGCTTCCCAGTCGGGTGCGTCGCTGGTGCCGGCCAGGTGGCTGAGCTGGTGCTGCCAGGCGGAGATGGCGTCCGGGTTGCCGCGGTCGACGTCGATGCGCTCGAACAGCGGCGTGGCGCCGCGCGCGCGCAGCCAGCCGTCGAGTGCGCGGCCAAAGCCGCGGTAGTGAGCGTAGCTGCTGTCGCCGAGGGCCAGCACGCCATAGCGCAGCTGCGACAGGTCGGCATTGCCAGCCATGGTCACGCCGGCAAAACGGGCCGCGGTGTCGGGCGAATCGCCTTCGCCATAGGTGCTGGCGATGAAGAGGGCGCGCGTCGCACCCGCCAGCGCAGCCTCGTCGAGCGAGGAGATGCACACCGCCCGCGCCGACAGGCCGCCGGTGGTGAGCGTCGCGGCCGTCTGCTGCGCCAGGTATTCGGCATTCCCGGTCTGGCTGGCGTAGACGACCAGCCAGTCGGCCTCGCCGGTGGCCGCCACCGCCTTCGGCTTGCGCAGCATGGCCGCGCACATGCCGCCCCAGGCGAGTACGAGGGCGAGGGCGCTGCCCCAGCGTACCGGATCGATCGTCATCATTGCAGCAGCGCGCGGTAAGCGCTTGTGGTGAGTTCTTCGGTGCGTTCTTCGAGCCCGCCCGCGCGGCGCAGCAGCAGGCGAGCGGCCAGCTTGCGTTGCTCGGCAAAGGCGAGGCCCGCCTCGCTGCCTAACACGGTGATGGCGGTGGAGAGGGCGTCGGCCGCCATGCAGCTCGGGTGCAGGACCGTTGCCGAGGCCACGTCGTTGGCGATCGGGGCGCCGGTGCGCGGGTCGATCGTGTGCGAGGCGTGGGCGCCGCCATACACAAAATAACGCCGGTAGTCGCCCGAGGTGGCGATCGACAGCCCGTGCAGCGCGGCCACGGTCGCCGCGGCCTCGAGACCCGGCACGTTCTCCAGCTCGACCCACCACGGCTGGCCGTCCGGCTTCATGCCCGCGCCGCGCAGCTCGCCGCCGATTTCGACCACGTAATGGCGCACGCCGTGCTGCTCCAGGCACCAGGCCAGCCGGTCCACCGCATAGCCTTTCGCCACGGATGACAGGTCGAGCTGCACCCCGCCCGGCTGCAGCAGCCGGCCGCCCGCGCGGTCGAACTGCGGATATTGCCCGGCTCGCTGTGCGAGTACAGCCTGCACGGCCTCGGGAGTGGGCGCACGGAACCCGGCTTCGTCATGGCGTCCGGTCGGCCCGAAGCCCCACAGGTTCACGAGTGCGCCCGCGAACGGATCGTAGGCGCCGCCGGTCTCGTCGGCCACCCCCTGCGCGTAGGCCATCACTTCCAGGAAGCGCGGCGGCAGCGCATGCCAGCTGCCGGCCGGCGCCCGGTTGTAGCGCCCGAGGACGGAATCGGGCTCCCAGTGGCTCATCTCGCCGACGATGCCGTCGAGCTCGCGCCCCAGCTGGTCGCCCAGGTTGCTGCGCACGCCAGCGGGCACCATCATGCGCGCCGACCAGCGCGTGCCCATGGTCGAGCCGGCCGCATCCATCAGCACGCTGCCAGCGGGTGGCAGGGTGGGATCGATGGTGGCGGGGACCAGGACCTTGCGCACTTAGAACCTATCCCAGTAGGGAGTGAGTCGTTGCTGACGCGCCTGACAAGCGGATGCCGCGTTGCTCGTCGTTGCGTGGCTCGCCACGCGGCCTCCTCGCGCCTTGCTCCCGCTTGCCATGCATCGCCATCAACTTCCTCCTCCCTACTGAGATGGGTTCTTATTCCGGCAGCGCTTCGAGCGTGGCCGTGTAGGCGTAGCGGCGCACTTCGGCAGGACCGTCGTCCGGCGCCGGACCCTTGCCCGGGTTCGGCGGGTAGGCCGCATTCATCCAGTACATGTTTGCCCCGGGCAGCTTGAAGCTGGCCTCGCCCCTGGCATCGGTCGTGAGGCGGATTTCGTTCGCTACGCCGCGGTAGCGCACGCCGCCGGGCACCAGGCTGAAGGGCAGCTTGGGCAGCGGCTTGCCGTCGAGAAGGAAGCGCACGCGCACCGTTTCGTTCGCGCGCAGGTCGTTCGGGTGCGTCAGCGGCACCATTTCCAGGCCGGCGCCGGTGGGTTGCAGCGCGCCTTCGCTCGTCTTGTGCGCGGTAACGAAAGTCTCGATGCGCTGGTGGGTGATGGTCCTGCGCACGTCCAGCGCGCCGGCCGGCACCTGCTTGGCGAAGTCGGCTTCGCTGCCGCGGAAGCGCTTCACCTCGCTGCCGGCCTTGTAGCTGCCCATCACGTTATTGCTGACCAGCGCGATGCGGTAGGTGCCTTCTTTCGGCAGTTGCAGGTCGACGCTCGCACGGCGCTTGGCCATCACGGGAGCGGGCGCCGCCGACACGACGCCGTCCGGGCCGGTGACGCTCAAGCCGTCCATGCGCAAGGGCATGTGGTCGAAGTCGAACAGGCCTTCGGAGACGGCGCCATCGATGGTCACCCAGGCGTCCTGGTGCTCGATGATGGTCGCGGTCGGCAACATCCACGGACGGTGGGCGCTGGCGGCGCCCGCTGCGCTGGCGAGTAGCAGGGCCAGGACGCCGTGCTTGATGAAAGACGTGTGCATGAGTGAGATCCGCTTATTGGATTTGGAGGGAAACAGCGCCCAGTTCTTCCTTGCCGGCCGCTTTCGCCGCGACCTTGCCCTTGGCCGGCAGCGTGAACGGCACGCGCACCAGTTCGCGCCCGCCCGCTTCGCGCGCCGCTTCGACGACGAGCTTGTAGTCGCCGGCCGGCAGCTTGTCGATGCCATGCCGGGCCGGGCCGAAGGAGAGCGTGTGGGTGCCGGCGGCGCGGGTGGCGCCCGAGACGCCGTCGATCGGCAACTTGGCTTCGCGGCCGGTCTTGCGCCACCAGGTGCGCATGTCCTTCACCCATTTTTCGCCGGCGTTGTCTTTCTTCTTGACGTCGTACAGCACGGCCAAAGTGGAAGCAACGGCGCCGTCGGCTTTTTCGATCCACATCGCCACATACGGCTTGTGGTATTCGGCCACGTTCAGCTGCGGCAGTTCGAACTTCACCGACAGGTCGGCGGCCACCGCGCCGCTCGAGAGCAGAGGCAGGGTCAGTGCAAGCGAAGGAGACAGTTTCATGCAATGCCTATCTATGTATTAGTGAACAAACAAGAGCGCGAGTACGGCCGGCAGCACGATGCCGAAGCCGATGACGGGCCAGGTCGACGGCCGGTTGGCCGCGTGAATCTTCAATATGAGGAAACCGGTGATGCAGAACACCAGGCTGGCGAGCGCGAAGAGGTCAATGAACCAGCTCCAGACCGGCCCGGTGTTGCGGCCCTTGTGCAAATCGTTGAGCCAGGAAATGGCGCCGCGCGAGGTGACTTCGTATTCGGCGCGGCCATCGAAGCCGACGCGCAGCCAGGCGTCGCCGCCGGGGCGGGGCAGGGCGATGTAGGCGTCTTCCTCGCTCCATTCGGCGCTGCGGCCGCGCAGGTCCACCGGGAAGGCTGCGCCGGCCCACGCGGCAAGCGCCGGCGGCACCGGCGCTTCGCCATCGACGTGCTGTTCGGCATAGGTTTGCAGCGCCGGCAACAAGGCAGCCGGCACTTGCGCCTTGACCCGCGTGACTTGCGGCGTCGACTCGATCTGCGCCGCATGGTTGAGCGTGAAGCCGGTGATGCTAAAAAGCAACATTGCCATCAGGCAGATTGCCGAGCTGATCCAATGCCACTGGTGGAGCGTCTTGAGCCATAGCGAACGCCGCGCGCCGGGGAGGGCCGGGGCGGACACATTCGTGGAGGCAATCGGCGGACCCGGCGGGTTCTGGACAGACATGCAAGCTTCCTGTTGAGTATACGGCGCAAATGATAACGATTATCATTTAGCCGGTCAACAAAATTCAAGCCCGGCCCTATGCGTGCCGTATGTTGCGTTACAATACCTGCCGCTATTGCGGAGAATCAGGGTAGCCTTGACTCGTAATACCTGTCCTTCCCCACAACTTGATGTGCGATCCGCTAACCGGTCAGGCCGTGTCGCGGAAGGTTAAACCAACCCGCCAAACTCGCGAAGCGCGAAGAAAGGTGAGCAAGATGATGCAGCAACAGAACGCGAACTCGTACCTGTTCGGCGGTAATGCGCCGTACGTGGAAGAGTTGTACGAAGCCTACCTGAACAATCCCGGCTCGGTGCCGGAAAACTGGCGCGCCTATTTCGACAACATGCAGCATGTGCCTGCGGTCGACGGCAGCGCCCGCCC
>JAQGLR010000245.1 GCA_028292765.1 Massilia sp.
TCGTGGATGGCGACTTGCTTGTCCGGGTTGTTGATGAAGTACGGCGACAGGTAGCCGCGGTCGAACTGCATGCCTTCGACGATGTCGAGTTCGTCGTTCAGCGACTTGCCGTCTTCGACGGTGATGACGCCTTCCTTGCCGACTTTTTCCATCGCTTCAGCGATACGCTCGCCGATCGAGTAGTCCGAGTTGGCGGAAATGGCGCCGACCTGGGCGATTTCCTTGGTGGTGGTGCATGGACGGGCGATCTTCGCCAGCTCTTCGACGGTGGCAGCAACTGCCTTGTCGATGCCGCGCTTCAGGTCCATCGGGTTCATGCCGGCGGCAACGAACTTCATGCCTTCGCGCACGATGGCTTGTGCCAGCACGGTTGCGGTCGTGGTGCCGTCGCCGGCGTTGTCGCTGGTTTTCGACGCGACTTCCTTGACCATCTGCGCGCCCATGTTCTGGAGCTTGTCTTTCAGTTCGATCTCTTTGGCGACCGAGACACCGTCCTTGGTGACGGTCGGCGAGCCGAACGAACGGTCCAGCACGACGTTGCGGCCTTTCGGGCCCAGGGTGACTTTGACTGCGTTGGCGAGGATGTTGACGCCTTCAACCATTTTGGCGCGCGCTGCGTCGCCGAAAATTACTTCTTTAGCTGCCATGTTTGTTTCTCCGATTTATTCGAGGATATTTTTTAGGGAAGATTACTTGACCAGCACGGCCATGATGTCTTCTTCGCGCATGACCAGCAGTTCCTGGCCGTCGACCTTGACGGTCTGGCCCGAGTACTTGCCGAACAGGACGCGGTCGCCAACCTGGACTTCCAGTGCCCGCAGCTGACCGTTTTCCTGGACTTTGCCATTGCCGACGGCGAGGATCTCACCCTGGTCCGGCTTCTCGGCGGCTGCATCAGGGATGATCAGGCCGGAGGCAGTCTTGGTTTCCTGGTCGAGACGCTTCACGATTACGCGATCGTGCAGAGGGCGAAGGTTCATGCAAAACTCCTTAAAATTCAATGGTTTGGACTAGCGATTGTTTGCGTTGTTGCCGCCACACGCTGGCGTCGCGCTTGCGCTTGGCGTTCACGTTGCGGCTTGAAAGAGGTTGTTAGCACTCTCTACTAACGAGTGCTAATTATAGGGACGACATCGGGGTATTTCAAGACGCCATGTTGCTTATTTAACTGTGGGGGTTTGCGCTGCCTCAAGCGCAGGGGCTTGCTGGTTGGTCATGGCGCAGGAACAAAGCGGAGAGACTAGCAGCAAAAGGAGAGGGCTTGACGCACCGTTGGGGCGGGATTGACCAAGATCAAAGGTCTTTCCGAATGTCGTATGAAGCGGTCGGGCTTCGGCAGGCACAGCGGGAAGGCAGCGCCTCCGCGCGGGCCTCAATGATGCAGCTAGGAAATTTTTGACAAACGAGATATGCTTCCATCTTCTACCGTAATGTCCACTTGACGGCTAACCATAAGGCGCGATGATGATCCATCGGCAGTCGCAGCGGCCAGTTTACTCATCGATGAAGAGGACGCCCCACTTCAGGCGGTACCCGATGAAAAGAGTACTCCTTGTATTGTCCCTGGCGCTCCAGGCCTGCGCTGCCACCGCCGCAACCGCAAAGCCGCCTGCGGAACTGGCGCCGTTCGTGGAACCCGGTACCCGGCTGGCGAGCTTCGACGCTGCCGACATGAACGGCGATGGAACACAGGACTATGTCGTCATCCTTCAACGCGACGATGAAACGGGAACCCGGCCCTTGCTGATCATCGGCAGGGAAAAGACGGGCGTGCTGAAACTGTTGAAGCGCAATGACCAGCTTGTCGGCTGCGAATCGTGCGGCGGCATGATGGGCGATCCCTTCCAGGAGCTGGTGGTCAGGGACAAGGGCTTCACCGTCTCCAACGCGGGCGGCTCGCGCGGCCGCTGGTCCCACAGTTTCGAGTTCAAGTACGCGCGCAGGGACGATACCTGGCAACTGGTGCGTGCGGAAGAAAGTTCCTACGATGCGCCCGACCCGGACACGAGCTTGAAAACCAGCGTGTATCTGCCTCCCAGGGATTTCGGGAAGATCGATATCGCGGACTTCGATCCTTTCGACTTCCTGGAGACCCCGTAACAGTGCCGGCTCTTCCAATGAAACAGCACATACTCGCCGCGCTCCTGGCCTTGTCGCTTGCGCCGGCCGCGTTCTCGCAAACGCTGTGCCAGCAGGGCGAGACCGACCACCTGTCCTGCCCGACCGGGGGCGGCACGAAGATCCTCTCCGTCTGCGGCAACATCCGGGATGGCCGCATCGATGCGGGCAGTTGGCTGCACTATCGCTTCGGGAAACCTGGCAAGATTAAGACATGATGCGGATTTTCCCTTCAGTTTATGTGCCCCTCCGCCACGCCCGGCAAACGGGCCGCGGCCCCGGCGCACGGGACGCTATCCTGTTGACTGTACAACCATATCCGCCCTATAGTTACGGATGATTTCTGAATTCCAAGACCTATCCGACAAGATCGAGCAGCTCGCAGCGCTGGTCGGGTCGCTGCGCCATGAAAATGCGCAATTGCGCCAGACCAACCTGCTGCTCAACGAAGTGAACACGGCGCTCCTCGAGCGCCTGGTCGAGGCCCAGCGCCGGATCGAAGCCGTGATCGAACAGTTGCCTCTGCCTGCCGGGCTCGACACCGAAGAAGGCGCCGAAACGCTCGACGCCGAACCGCGGACCGCCGCACCCCTGGATAGCGAGGCCACCCGATGATTTACCTCGACGTCACGATCATGGGCCAGCCCTACCGCCTGGCCTGCAAGGAAGGCGAGCAGGCCACGCTGCGCGACGCCGTGCGCTACCTCGACGGCAAGATGAGCGCGCTGCGCGACTCCGGCAAGGTGAAGGGCAACGACCGCATCGCCGTCATGGCCGCGCTCAGCGTCGCCGCGGAATTCCTGTCGGTCAAGTCGCCGCAAGGTCCGCTGTCCGACATGTCGATGCTGGAAGTCAAGCAGAAAATCGAAGCGATGCACACTGTCCTCGACGCCGCCCTCGCGCCGCAAGAAAATCTGTCCTGACCGCTCAAATTCGTTTGACATGCCGGTTCAAGCGAGTAAACTGCGAGGCACCCTGCGGTGTTCGAGATTGCCATATATTCCTTGAACCATTTACGTGCATAGGTTGCGGGATATTTTCGATGGGCGTGAGCGTCGCTAGTTCGACGAACCCGAAATTGGACTGACTGTGACCACCTTGAGCCTTCAGGTTCGGGATGCCGGCAAAAAACGGCACAGGCGGGGCTCTATTCCACAAAAGCGGTTGCGGCCATTGGCGCGCAACCGTTTTTTTATGCGCGCACGCTTTAACAAGGCGCCTGCGTTTTCCTTCTTCATGGAGCGGTGTCGATGCGCTATTGGTTGATGAAATCCGAGCCGGATGAAGTCAGTTTCGACGACGTTAGCAACGCACCGGGGCAGACCGTGGCCTGGTTCGGTGTCCGCAATTATCAGGCGCGCAATTTTATGCGCGACGCGATGCAGCCTGGCGACGGCATCCTGTTTTATCACTCCAGCTGCGCAGTTCCGGGTGTGGCGGGGATTGCGGAAGTGGTCAGTACCCCGTATCCGGACGCAACCCAGTTCGATAGCGCCGGCAAATACTTCGACCCGAAAGCCACGCGCGAACAAGCGCGCTGGATTTCCGTGGACATCCAGGCAAAAGAACAGGGCCGCTATTTGCCGCCGGCGGAAATGCGCACCGTTCCCGAACTCGAAGACATGGTGCTTTTGCAGAAAGGCAGCCGCCTGTCCATTTCGCCGGTCACGGCGGGGCAGTGGAAGCGGATTCTGGAACTCCTGCGCGAAAAGCCCTGAGCAATCAAACCGAACGCAGCGCCGCCGAAACCCTTTGGCATAGTTAGATGATTAGCTAATAATCGTTTCATGAGCACTGTCTTCAAAGCCCTGTCCGACCCGACCCGTTGGCGCCGCGTTCATCGCCGCCGTGTCTTTCTATTGCGCTGGGCAGCGCCGGAGTACCTGAGCGTCGAGATGGCGCGGCGGCTGACCGGCGTGTTGCTGGGCTTTGTCGTCGTGGTCTATGCGAATGCCATCCCGAAATCCCTGATCGCAAGTGTCGGCAAGGCCGTTCGCGTCGGCCATGCTTCGACTTTTCACCGGCCATCGACTAGACTCTGTTCCTCATCCGTTTAGAGGACACCGCTTTGTCGATGGCTTTCCCTCCTGCTTCCCCTCCTGCTGCCCACCGCGCGCCGGGGGCGCTTCCGGCCCCGCTCCTGCCATTCCCTCCCGCCACCGGCAAGGAGCGCGCATGGACCCCTTGCTGATCCTGGCCCTGCTGGCCATGGGCGCCTTTGGCGGTTTCGCCGCCGGCCTGCTCGGCATTGGCGGCGGCATGGTGCTGGTGCCCTTCATCACGATGATCTTCACCGCGCGCGGCTTCCCCGAAGAGCTGGTGGTGCACATGGCGATCGCCACCTCGCTCGGCACCATCATGTTCACCTCGCTGTCGTCGGTACGCGCGCACCACAAGCATGGCGCCGTGCTCTGGCATGTGGTGAAAATGCTGGCGCCGGGGATCGTGGTCGGCTCGATGATCGGGCCGTGGATCGGCAAGCAGATGAATTCGTCGGTGCTGGCCTTTTTCTTTGGCGTGTTCGTCGCGTTTTCGGCCACCCAGATGCTGATCAACAAAAAACCCGCGGCGGCGCGCGACCTGCCGGCCGCGCCCGGCATGTTCGCGACCGGCGGCGTCATCGGCATCCTGTCGGGGCTGGTGGGGGCGGGCGGCGGCTTCATCTCGGTGCCGTTCATGACCTGGTGTAACGTGCGTATCCACAATGCGGTGGCCACCAGCGCCGCGCTCGGATTCCCGATCGCGCTCGCCGGCACGCTGGCGAACATCTTTTACGGCTGGGGCGAGCCGGGCTTGCCGGAGTATTCGCTGGGCTACATCTATGCGCCGGCCTTGTTGATCATTGTGGCGGCCAGCGTGACCCTGGCGCCGCTGGGGGCGCGCACCGCGCACCGGATGCCGGTGCGCCAGTTGCAAATGGCGATGGCGGTGATTTTGTACGCGCTGGCGGTGTACATGTTCTGGAAGTCGGCGCAGTAGGTCGCCCGGCTAAGGCCCCGGATGCCCGCACGACCCTCGCGACGCGGTCGCGAGCAGGCCCATCAGCGCCGTAACGTCCACTGGCTTGGTCAGGTGATGGTTGAAGCCTGCGGCGGCGGAGCGTTCACGGTCCGCGGGCTGGCCGTAACCGGTCAACGCGACCAGCGTCGCACCCGCCGTCTGCGGCAAGCCCCGCATCTGCCGCGCCAGCTCGTAGCCATCCATGTCAGGCAGGCCGATATCGAGCAGGAGAACATCCGGCGGCGCCTGTGCGGCCAGCGCCAGCGCGCTGTGTCCTTCGTAGGCGACGCGCAGCCGGTGCCCGACCGTACTGAGGAACAGCGACAGCGTGTCGGCTGCATCGGCATTGTCGTCGACGATGAGTATGTCGAGCCCGCCGCCGGAGGCCATCCGGTTTTGCTGGCAGGGTGGCGGCACCCTGGCGACGCCGTGCGAGCGCGGCAGCCGGATCGTGAATTCGCTGCCGGCGCCATGCCCCCTACTTGCCGCGCAAACGCTGCCTCCGTGTCGTTCCACCAGGCTCCTGACCAGGGCCAGCCCCACGCCAAGGCCACCCTGGGACCGGTCCGGCGAGCGCTCGCCCTGGACGAACAGATCGAAGACATGCGGCAACAGCCCGGCATCGATGCCGATCCCGTTGTCGCGTACGACCACTTGCACCATGGTCGCATCTTGCGTCAGGGTAAGCTCGATAATGCCGCCGTGGGGCGTGTACTTGCTTGCGTTGTTGAGCAGGTTGGCAACGATCTGGACCAGCCGGGTGCTGTCCCCGCACACTTGCGCAGCTTGTGCCGGCAGCGCGAGCGACAGGTGGTGGCGTCGCGCATCGATCAAGGGCCGCACCTGTTCCACTGCGTCGCGCACAATCGCGCCCATGTCGTGCAGTTCCTGCTCCAGCGCTACCAGGCCGCCCGTGACGCGCGAGACATCGAGCAGGTCGTCGAGCAGGCTGATCATGTGGCTGATCTGGCGGTCGATAATCTCGCAGGTGTGCTGCACGCGCGCCGGCGTCACCGCGCCCAGCCGCAGGATCTGGGCGGCCATGCCGATCGGCGCGAGCGGATTGCGCAGCTCGTGCGCCAGCATCGCCAGGAACTCATCCTTGCGCCGGTCGGCGTCGCGCAGCCTGGCTTCGGCCTCGCGTCGCGACACCAGTTCATGTTCGGCGCGCTGGTAGGCCGACTGCAGCTCGCGCCGGCTGACGTCGAGCGCGGCATTGAGTTCGTTGGCGCGCCGATGGCTGTCGCGGGCCGCGGCGGCAAGGCCGGCGGCGGCCAGTTCGGTCAGTTCGCCGGACAGCTTGGCGCCCAGCAGGGGCAGCAGGGCCCCGATGGCGGCGCGCGCCGGCGCTGGCGGCGGCGTCCCGACGAACACGACGATCGCATCGCCCGTGGCATCGCATTGGCCCCAGACGGGCGAGTCAGCCCCGGTCGGGGTCGAGGGCAGGGACGACTCCGCGCTGCCGGCGTCCGCGCACTGGCGCAGGAAGTCCTGCCAGCGGCGGCCCGCGCGCAGCGTCTGCGGCAGCCCGGGGGCGGGCAAAAACATGCCGACCTCCGCATCCTTGCCAAAAATCAGGACCTGGTCGACGCCCGCATAACGGGCCAGTTCACGGGTCGCGGCAAGCCTGGCGTCGGGTCTTTGCAGGTCGATGAAAATCGACACCAGTTCGAACGGAATCATCGTATGGTCAGCGTGGAATGGCGCAGACGATGGCAGTGCAGTTGTGGAAACCGCTAAATTGCCCGGCGCTTCGCGCGATCTGGCCGTAGGTATTGCAGCCTGCGAAATTTTCCGAACCGAGCGTCGTGGCAACGGCTTGCAGCTCGTCGCAGAATTCGCGCCCCAGCCGCAGCCGGGTCGCGGCGCAGTCGAACAGCAGCGAGCCGGCGTGCTCGCCGCCCTCGAGGCCCGCCATCGCCGCCTCCGATGCCTGGCGCGCCGCTTCGCAGGCGGACGCCACGTTGGCGACCATGATGTGCACGGTGGATCCCACCGGCACCTCGGCCGCGCAGGAGATCGAGCCATCGTCATTGAGCGTAAGCGGCACGCGCAGTTTGTAGCCGTCGCCGGTTTCGATGCCGATCACGTTATGCAGGAAAAACGGGAGCGGATCGGCGCGGTTGAAGACCTGGCCGGTAGCCTGCGCGTGCTCTTCGAAGACCTCGACCGCAGGCGCTGCGTTCAGGCTGACCAGGCGCGTGCCCTCGGCTTCGGTGACGCGCAGGGCGGGACCGCCAGGTTGCCACCCATGACGCACGCCGAGCCCGATGGGCTTTTTCGACAGCATTTCCAGCACCACGAGCGCATCGGTATGCTCTTCAGTGCCGATGAATACGTGGGTTTTCTGGAACTTGGCATCATCGGCGGCGCCGCCGCCGAACAACTGGTAGGTGCCGCCGGTGCGCACCATCATGTCGTGGATGATCTCGTCGACGTAGCCGGCAAGCGCATCGGTCAACACCAGTGCGCTGCGGTAGGGGAAATCGGGGTGCTCGCTGCCGCTGAAGACCGGCATGACCTGGTCGAGTGCGCCGCTGCGGTCCTTGCGCAGCTCCGTGCCGAGCCCGGCCCGGAACAGGATGTCGTCGGCGCGGATCGCCATCACGGATACCGAAGCGTTCCCCGTGGCGCAACCGGAAAATTCGCCAGCCGACGAGCAGCCGACCAGCCACTTTGGCTGGCAGGCGGCGTTGAGCGTGGCCAGCAATGGCTGGAAGTCGAATTCAGGCGACGCGAAGACGATCAGCACGTCGGGGCGGGCGGCATCGAGTTTTTGCAATACGGATTCGGCCAGCGCGCGGCCAGCGGCGTCGGGCGCGCGCAGGGACGTGTGGCTGACGGCCACTAAGGTATTTGCCATGGGAGAGCCTATGAAGCGGATTGACGCCGGGCGGCATCTTGCAGAAAGGGCAGCAAAAATGCGCAAGCCAATCCGACCCGTGAATCACCATAATGCATTTTTCACAATTGAGCAACTATGTGTCATGCGGTAACAAAGTCCCTGGCCGAAACTGCTCCGCGGGGCGCCCTAGGCCCGCAGCGGCTGCTTGCCCCCGCGCGAATACGCCCAGGCGAGCATGGCCAGCGCCGCAACGATCATCGGCAGCGACAGGGCCTGGCCCGAGGTGATCGGCACGCCGGCAATGACCCTTTCCCAGTCCGGTACGCGGAACAATTCGGTGAAGGTGCGCGCGCAGCCGTATAGCAGCGTGAACATGGCGCCGACCGCCAGCCGCGGGCGGGCCTTGCGCGCGTATGGCCACAGGATCAGGAACACGACGATGCCGTCGACCAGCATCTGGTACAGCGGCGACGGGTGGCGCGGGCCTTCGACGCCGGGCCAGAGCATCGCCCAGGGCAGGCTCGGGTCGGCGATGCGGCCCGGCAGCTCGTGGTTGATGAAGTTGCCGAGGCGTCCGGCGGCGTAGCCGAGCGGTACCATCGGCGCGATGAAGTCGTACACGTCGAGCACGTTGCGCTTCGATTTGCGCGCCCACAGCGCCATCGCGACCAGCACGCCCAGGAAGCCGCCGTGGAAGGACATGCCGCCCTGCCAGACTTTAAAAATCTCGATCGGATTGGCGAAGAAATGGGCCGGCTGGTAGAACAGCACTTCGCCGAGGCGCCCGCCGACGACGACGCCGAGCATGCCGTAGAACAGCATGTCGTCCAGGTCTTCGTTCTTCCAGCCCTGGGCGGCGATGTGCGGCTGCCTGATGCGCATGCGGCCCAGTATCAGGAACAGCGCGAACGCGACCACGTACATCAGGCCGTACCAGTGGATGTCCACCGGGCCGAGCGAAAACGCGACCGGGTCCGGATTCGGGTGTACTAGCATTATTCTTTCCTCAGTAATTCCAAAAAGCCGCGCAATACAGGCGACACGCTGTCGCGGCGCCAGCATACGCCAAGTTCCACGAGCGGCGACCGGCCGCCGAGGGCACGGTATTCTACGCCGGGACGCATCAGGTTCGACACGGATTGTGGCACAAGTGCCAACCCCATGCCTGCCGACACCAGGCTGACGATGGTTTGCATCTGGATCGCTTCCTGGCCAATTGTCGGCACGATGCCCGCGTCGTGGAAGCAGCTGAGGATGGCGTCGTGCAAAGCCGGTGCGCTCTTGCGCGGGAAAATGATCAGTGGAAGATGAGGAAGGGCAGCGAGCTCGACCGGCCCGCTACCCTTGACGACACCTGTGGGCAGGCACAGCACCAGCGGTTCTTCCAGCAGCGTCAGGTAATCGAGGCGCTCCGACGCTTTGTCGGGCAGCGGCGGAATCACCAGCCCGGCGTCGATGCGCCCCTGCAGCAGGTCGTCGATCTGCACGTCGGTCGTCGCTTCCTGCAGCACCAGTTGCACCGCGGGAAAGGCGGCGCTGTAATCGCGCAGCAGGGGCGGCAGCACGCTGTAGTCGGCCGGCGTGACGAAGGAGAGGGCGAGGCGGCCCGCTTCGCCGGCGGCGGCGCGGCGCACGAGTTCGGGCAGGCTGGCGGCGGCATCGAGCAGGCGCCGCGCTTCGGGCAGCAGGGCGCCGCCGGCCGGCGTCAGGGCCACCTGGCGCCGGCTGCGCAGGAACAGCGGCGTGCCCAATGCTTCCTCGAAGGCGGCAATCGCCTGCGACAGGGGCGGCTGGGTCATGTGCAGGCGCTCGGCGGCGCGGCCGAAATGGAGCTCTTCGGCGACGGTCATAAAAAAGCGCAGCTGGCGAAGGTCGACGGTCATTGATATGCGTTTCCATGGTTCTGTGGTCGATTGATATGCTGCGCATATCACAGGCCAGCAAATCTTATATTTGACGCTGCCGATCAAGCAAGGCATTCTGGAAAAATTGTCACAGAAGGAGTCCACCATGGCTAACCAGCCGCGCTACAACCGCCGCTCGCGCAACGTCACCGAAGGCGTCGCCCGCAGCCCGAACCGTTCGATGTACTACGCGATGGGCTACCAGAAGGAAGACTTCGACAAGCCGATGATCGGCATCGCCAACGCCCACTCGACCATCACGCCCTGCAACTCGGGCCTGCAAAAACTGGCCGACATCGCGGTCACTACGGTCAAGGAGGCGGGCGCCAACCCCCAGGTGTTCGGCACGCCGACCATTTCCGACGGCATGTCGATGGGCACCGAAGGCATGAAGTTTTCGCTGATCTCGCGCGAAGTCATCGCCGACTGCATCGAAACCTGCGTCAACGGCCAGTGGATGGATGGCGTGGTGGTGATCGGCGGCTGCGACAAGAACATGCCGGGCGGGATGATCGCCCTGGCGCGCGCCAACGTGCCGGGGATTTACGTCTACGGCGGCACCATCAAACCGGGCAACTGGAAAGGGAAAGACCTGACCATCGTCTCGGCCTTCGAGGCGGTCGGCGAATTCACGGCCGGGCGCATGAGCCAGGAAGATTTCGACGGCATCGAGAAGAACGCCTGCCCCTCGTCCGGTTCCTGCGGCGGCATGTACACGGCCAACACCATGTCGTCCTCGTTCGAGGCGCTCGGGATGTCGCTGCTGTATTCCTCGACGATGGCCAATCCCGACGACGAAAAGGTGGGCTCCTGCGCCGAATCGGCCCGTGTGCTGGTCGAGGCGGTGAAACGCGACCTGAAACCGCGCGACATCATTACCCGCGCCTCGATCGAGAATGCGGTGTCGCTGATCATGGCCACCGGCGGCTCGACCAACGCCGTGCTGCATTACCTCGCCATCGCCCACGCGGCCGAAGTCGAATGGACGCTCGACGATTTCGAGCGCGTGCGGCGCAAAGTACCTGTGATCTGCAACCTGAAGCCTTCCGGGCAGTACGTGGCGACCGACCTGCACAAGGCCGGCGGCGTGCCGCAGGTGATGAAGCTGCTGCTGGACGCCGGCCTGATGGATGGCAGCTGCATCACGATCACCGGCCGCACGCTGGCCGAGGAACTGGCCGAGGTGCCCTCGAGCCCGGCGGCCGGGCAGGACGTGATCCGCCCGCTCGACCAGGCGCTGTACGCCCAGGGCCACCTTGCGGTCCTGAAGGGCAACCTGTCGCCGGAAGGCTGCGTGGCCAAGATCACGGGCCTGAAGAACCCGGCCATCACCGGTCCGGCGCGCGTGTTCGAGGACGAGTATTCGGCAATGGATGCGATCATGGCCAAGCGCATCAACCCGGGCGACGTGCTGGTGCTGCGCTACCTCGGCCCGAAAGGCGGCCCGGGCATGCCGGAAATGCTGGCGCCGACCGGCGCGCTGATCGGCCAGGGGCTGGGCGAATCGGTGGGCCTGATCACGGATGGGCGCTTCTCGGGCGGCACCTGGGGCATGGTGGTCGGCCACGTGTCGCCGGAAGCCTACGAGGGCGGCACGATCGCGCTGGTGGAAGAGGGCGATTCGGTGACGATCGACGCCACCGCCTTATTGATCCAGTTGAATGTGCCGGACGAGGAAATCGCCCGCCGCCGCGCGGCCTGGACGCGCCCTGCGCCGCGGTATACGCGTGGGGTGCTGGCGAAGTTCGCGGCGTTGACCTCGAGCGCGAGCAAGGGGGCGGTGACGGGGTAGGGTGGGGTCATTGAGGCCGGTGGCCTCAATGACGTGTTTCGTGCCCTACTTGCGCTTGTCGAAGGTGTTCTTCACGCGCGCCCGGCGCCGCTTTTCGTCTTCGTCGTGGGCTTTTTTCTTGTCCCAGCCGAGCAGCTTTTCGATGTATTCGAACCAGACGAAGGCGAACGCCATCAGGCCGACGATCCACCACCACGACAGATCGGCGAAGCGCCAGACTTCGAAAAAGCGCAGGGCGACCAGCGCGGCAATTAACAGGATCAAGGGCATGGTTTCCTCCAGAATCCGGCCATCTTACAAAGGTTCTAGTGCCCTGTGGCAAAATAATGCTTTGCAGTGGCAATGCCGCAACCAGAAAACGTAAGCGACGTTACAGAGTGTGACCGTGGGCATTCACTATCTGGAAACGCGGTAGAATGTCATCATTACTTTTGGAGAAGTTACATGAAACGGTCCCTGATCTTGTGCGCTGTATTGTCGGTCCTCGCATCACCCGTCGCGTTCGCGCAGGCCGATCTCGCCAAAGCAAAAAATTGCATGGCTTGCCATGCGGTGTCGAACAAGGTTGTCGGTCCTGCCTACAAGGACGTGGCCGCCAAATATGCCGGCCAAAAAGGCGCGGAAGACAAGCTGGTGGCGAAAGTCATGAAGGGCGGCGCGGGCGCCTGGGGTTCGGTGCCGATGCCGGCCAATCCGCAGGTGAGCGAAGCCGATGCGCGCAGCCTCGTTAAATGGATCCTGGCCACGAAATAAGCGTTTCGACGGCAGTGTCACCAAGCGCAAAAAAAGCGCGCCGGCGCAAGCCAGGCGCGCTTTTTGTTTATCAGGGCCCGGTCAGCGGATGACGTCGATCCTGGTGCGCTTGCCGCCCTTGTAGGTGTACAGGGTCAGCGCGCCATTGTTGATGTCGCCCGATGCGTCGAAGGCGATCGGGCCCGTCACGCCCTGGTACTTGATTTTTTTCAGCTCCGGCAGGTATTTCATCGGCTCGGCCGATTTCGCCGCCTGCATCGCCGCCGCCATCACCATCACCGCGTCGTACACGTAGGGCGCATACAGCTGCACGTCCTGCCCGGTCTTCTGCCTGAAGCGGGCACGGAAGTCGGCCATGGCTTTTTCCTGCGCGGCGCCGGCCACGCCGCCCGCTTCGGCGCAGATGACCTTGCCGTCGCCGACGGCGTCGCCCGCCAGGCGACCCAGGGCTTCGGTGCAAATGCCGTCGCCGCCCATGAAGCGGGCGTTGATGCCGAGCGCCTTCATCTGCTTGAGCATCGGGCCGCCGACCGAATCCATGCCGCCGAAGAACACGAGGTCGGGCTTTTTCGAACGGATCGAGGTCAGGATTGCCGTGTAGTCAGTGGCGGTGGCGCTGGTGAACTCCTTGCCGACGATGCGCACGCCCGGCCCCTTGGCGCCTTTCAGGAACTCGGCGGCGACGCCCTGGCCGTAGGTGGTGCGGTCGTCGATGACGGCGATGTTCTTTACCTTCAGGTTGTCGATCGCATACTTGCCGAGGGTGCCGCCGAGTTTGGCGTCGTTCGCGACCACCCGGAACGCGCCGGGGAAGCGCTGCTTCGTGTACTGGGTGGCGGTGGTGGCCGGCGAAATCTGCGGGATGCCGGCGTCGTTGTAGATTTTCGAGGCGGGCACGGTGGTGCCGGAATTGAGGTGGCCGATCACGCCTTTCACTTTGGCGTCGACCAGTTTTTGCGCCACGGCCGTGCCTTGCTTCGGATCGGAGCCGTCGTCTTCCGTCAACAGCTGCAGCGTGACCTTCTGGCCGTTGATGGTGAAGCCCTTTGCGTTGAGCTCGGCGATGGCCATGCGGGCGGCGTTTTCGTTGTCCTTGCCGAGGTGGGCGTTGGGGCCGGAAACGGGGGCGACGTGGCCGATTTTCACGACTTGCTGGGCCCGGGCGGCGCCGGCCGCGTTGAGGGCCAAGGCGAGGGCCATGGCGAGGATAAGGGGCTTCATGGTCTGCTTTCTCCATTCGATGGTCGAGGCGACCGCCCGATGCACCGCCGGCGTGCGCCGCTTTGCGACTTATTCCATGCAAAAGGTACAACAAATTTCCGGCGTCGGAAAGCGCTGAAGCGGGAGGTATGCGGGATGCCTAGTTTTGCCCGGCCGCGATCTGCTGCGCCACCATCTGCTCGACCGTCTGGCGCAGGCCGATGTGGATCTGGTCGCCGGCGGAGGCGAGGGCATTGCGCACCACGGCGTCGAGTTGCGGCTGCAATTGCCCCAGGATGCGTTCGACGATGCGCAGCTCGAGTGCGTCCCAGTCGGGCCCTGCAACTGCCTCGACCGGCTCAGCGGGGTCCGACTCAGCGGGGTCCGACTCAGCGGGCGCCGGCTCCAGCACGACTTCAGTCAACACGGGAATGCTGCTGTCAAACGCTGGATTCTTGTTCATGGCTGTCCTGCGACGAAGTGGGTCAGGGGATAGGATTGCTTCTTGTAGGCGACATAGCGCTGGCGGCCGGCGGCGGCATCCATCTCATCGGTGGAGATGATCTCGAAGACCCGCGCGAACCGGGAAAAGCTAGTCGGGGTGCGGCGCGTCAGGTTGACCAGCATGTCGAAGTGCGGCAAGGCCGCCTCTTCGCTGTGGGTGACGATAATCGGCGTTTCCGGCGCCAGCGGGTCGCCGGCGAGCACGTGGGGCAGGAAATCGGTGTCGGACAGCGTCCACAGGGCGTCGTTCAGGGCTGCGGCCTGCGCCGCGTCCTCGGCCAGCAGCACGATTTTTGCCTTCGCAGCGTATGCCTTGCGCGCCAGGCGGCAGGCGTAGGCGAGCTTGTCGGGGATATTGGTGTGGAAGTCGATCCGGGTCATGGTAGGGATTGTAATCCGGAGCGCTGCGGTTGGGGCGATTCCCGGCGCACTGCGCCGGAAATCGGAAATTGCTGACTACAAACCCGCCGATCCCGCCGATTCGGCGTTCATGCCGCTATGGCGCAGCAGGGCGTCGATCGACGGCTCGCGGCCGCGGAAGGCCTTGAACGATTCCAGCGCCGGGCGCGAGCCGCCCACCGCCAGGATCTCGCGCTGGAAGCGCCGGCCGGTCTCCGCCGACAGTTCGCCGCCGCCGGCCTCGAGCGCTTCCTCGAAGGCCGCATACGCATCGGCCGACAGCACCTCGGCCCACTTGTAGCTGTAGTAGCCGGCCGCATAGCCGCCCGCGAAGATGTGGCCGAACGAGTGCTGGAAGCGGTTGAAGGAAGGCGGGATCATGACCGAAAACTTCTGGCGCACGTCGTCGATCAGCTGCTGCACGGTTTGCTCGCTGGCAGGGTCGAAGTCGTAGTGCAGGTGCATGTCGATGAGGGAGAACTCGACCTGGCGCAGCGTCTGCATGCCGGACTGGAAGTTCTTCGCTGCCAGCATCTTGTCGTACAAGGCGCGCGGCAGCGGCTCGCCCGTCCGTACGTGGGCGGTCATGCCTTGCAACACGTCCCACTCCCAGCAGAAGTTTTCCATGAACTGCGACGGCAGTTCGACCGCATCCCACTCCACGCCCGAAATGCCGGACACCGACAGCTCCTCGACTTCGGTCAGCATGTGGTGCAGGCCGTGGCCGAACTCGTGGAACAGGGTCGTCACTTCGTCGTGCGTGAAGAGCGAAGGCTGGAGCTTGCCGTCGACGCTGGCCGGCGGCGTGAAGTTGCAGGTGAGATAAGCCACCGGCGTCTGGACGATGCCGCCGGTCGTCATGCGGCGCCCGCGCGCGTCGTCCATCCACGCGCCCTGGCCCTTGCCGGCGCGCGCGTACAGGTCGAAATAGAACTGGCCCACCAGTGCGCCATCGCGCTCGATGCGGTAAAAGCGCACGTCCGGGTGCCAGACCGGCGCCTCGTCGGGCGTGATCCGCACCGAGAACAGCGATTGCACGACCTTGAACAGGCCTTCGATGACCTTCGGCTCCGGGAAGTATTCCTTCACTTCCTGCGCCGAGAAGGCGTAGCGTTGCTCGCGCAGTTTTTCCGACGCATAGGCCAGGTCCCAGGCCTGCATGTCTTCGATGCCGAGCTCGTCTTTCGCGAAAGCGCGCAGCTCGGCCAGGTCCTGCTCGGCGAACGGACGGGCGCGGCGGGCCAGGTCTTCGAGGAAGCTGATGACGTGTTCCGGGCTCTCGGCCATCTTCGGCACCAGCGACACTTCGGCGAAGTTGCGGTAGTCGAGCAGCTTGGCTTCCTCGTCGCGCAGGCTCAACAGGGTGGCGATGTTCGCCGTGTTGTCCCATTTTTCCAGTTCGCTGAAGACGCTGCCCATTTCCGAGGCCTTGGTGGCGCTGGCGCGGTAGATCGTTTCGCGCAGCTTGCGGCTGTGGGCGAACTGCAGCAGCGGGAAGTAGGACGGGAAGTGCAGCGTGAACTGCCAGCCGGCCTTGCCTTCGCTTTCCGCGGCGGCGCGGGCGGCGGCTTTCGCATCCTCCGGAATGCCGCTCAGTTCCGCCTCGTCTTCGACGACGAGCTTGTAGTCGTTGGTCGCGTCGAGCACGTTCTCCGAGAAGCGCGTCGAGGTGGCCGCGTGCTGTTCCTGGATCGCGGCGAAGCGTTCCTTCTTCCCGGGCGGCAGTTCGGCGCCGCCCAGGCGGAAGTCGCGCAGGGCGTTTTCGACGATGCGCTTGCGCGCATGCGACAGGCTGTCGTACTCACTGCCGGCGCGGATCGCCTTGTATTTGTCGAACAGCACCTCGTTCTGGCCGAGCGTGGTCCAGAACTCGGTGACCTTCGGCTGGTTTTCGTTGTAGACCGCGCGCAGTTCGGGCGTGTCGGCCACGTGGTTCAGGTGGTTGACGATGCCCCAGGCACGGCCCAGGCGCTCGGTCGCTTCCTCGAGCGGCACCACGAAATTATCCCAGGTCACGTTGTCGGTGGAGGCTTCGAGCGTGGCGACCGCCTCGGTAGCCTCCTTGATCAGCTGCTCGATGGCCGGCGTGACGTGTTCCGGGCGGAACAGGTCGAAGCGCGGCAGGCCTGAAAAATCGAGGAGGGGATTGCTGGTATTGGTCATCACGGATTCCTTCTTGGGGGTTCTGAAATCGATCTACTGGATCGATTTCACTCTCTCGATCAAGCGGTGCCTGGCACGGGAGCCATTCCCGCGGCCTGGCCAAGGCGTTCCTGGTTCTTTCCGAGCACGCGGTCCGCGGACTCGACGGTATTCATCAACAGCATGGTAATCGTCATCGGGCCGACCCCACCCGGCACCGGCGTGATGTGCGAGGCCACCTCGCGTACGCCGGCGAAATCGACGTCGCCGCAGAGCTTGCCGGCGTCGTCGCGGTTCATGCCGACGTCGATCACGATGGCGCCCGGTTTCACCATGTCGGCGGTCACCGTATTGCGGCGGCCGACGGCGGCGACGACCACGTCGGCCTGGCGCGTGAATACGCCCAGGTCCGGGGTCGCGCTATGGCATATGGTCACGGTAGCGTTGGCTTGCAAGAGCAGCAGGGCCATCGGTTTGCCGACGGTGTTCGAGCGGCCGATGACGACGGCGTGCTTGCCGCGCAGGTCGAGGCCGGTGCTTTCGATCAGCTTCATGCAGCCGTAGGGCGTGCACGGGCGGAAACCCGGCAGGTTGGCGACCAGTTCGCCGGCCGACAACACCGAGTAACCGTCGACGTCCTTCGCTGTCGCGATCGCCTCGATGACCTTGCTCGGATTGATGTGGCGCGGCAGCGGCATCTGCACCAGGATGCCGTGGATCGCCGGGTCCTTGTTCAGGGCGTCGATGCGGGCGAGCAGGGCGGATTCGGTGAGGTCGGCATCGTATTGTTCCAGCACCGAGTGAAACCCGACCTCGCCGCAGGCCTTGACCTTGTTGCGCACATAGACCTGGCTGGCCGGGTCTTCGCCGACCAGGATCACCGCCAGCCCCGGCTGCTGGCCGGCGGCGGTAAGTTTGGCCGCGCGCCCGGCGATTTCGGCACGCAGTTGCTGGGAAAGTTGTACTCCGTCGATCAGTTGGGCAGGCATGGTAGGGTTCATCACTGGACAAAAGTGAAATTATACGGCGCGTACGGGTATCGCGCGCCGCCGTCCGTGGTTCGTTGTCATATTTACAGGTAGCGTGGTGCATGAGCGGCCCGGTATTCGCGATGCATATCGAGGGCGCGGGGAATGCCGGATCCAGCCCGGCCACGCACCCCGGTGGCATAGGCAATTCCACATTATGAAATGATATATCGTAATTTGAAAAAGAGGATGAGCGCTGGTAGAATCTGTCAGTTGTCAGATTAGATTTTTCAATACAATCCGCCGCCGGCGATCTGGGGATCGGGGTGGGGCACCATACTAATAGGAGACGCATCAATGTCAGCTCAACTCGATCAGTTGACGGCCCAGGCCGCCAACGACCCGGACACGCTCGAAACCAAGGAATGGCTCGACGCGCTGGAAGCGGTCATCGAAAACGAAGGTACCGACCGCGCACACTACCTGATGGAGCGCCTGGTCGACCTGGCGCGCCGTCGTGGCGCCCACATCCCGTTCTCCAGCAACACCGCCTACGTCAACACGATTCCGGCCCACCTGAACGTGAACAGCCCGGGCAACCTCGAATACGAAGAGCGCCTGCGCTCCTGGATGCGCTGGAACGCGATGGCGATGGTCGTCAAGGCCAACCGCGCCGACGGCGACCTGGGCGGCCACATCTCGTCCTTCGCGTCGCTCGCCAACATGCTGGGCATCGGCTTCAACCACTTCTGGCACGCCCCGACCGAAAACCACGGCGGTGACCTGCTCTACATCCAGGGCCACAGCTCGCCCGGCATCTACGCGCGCGCTTTCCTGGAAGGCCGCATCACCGAAGAGCAGCTGCTGAACTTCCGCCGCGAAGTCGACGGCAAGGGCCTGTCGTCGTATCCGCACCCGAAACTGATGCCGGACTTCTGGCAGTTCCCGACCGTCTCGATGGGCCTGGGCCCGCTGATGGCGATCTACCAGGCGCGCTTCCTGAAGTACCTGCACGCCCGCGGCATTGCCGATACGGCCAACCGCAAGGTCTGGGTCTTCTGCGGCGACGGCGAGATGGACGAGCCGGAATCGATGGGCGCGATCGGCATGGCCGCGCGCGAGCAGCTCGACAACCTGGTCATGGTCGTCAACTGCAACCTGCAGCGCCTGGACGGTCCGGTGCGCGGCAACGGCAAGATCATCCAGGAACTGGAAGCGGACTTCCGCGGCGCCGGCTGGAACGTCGTCAAGGTCATCTGGGGCTCGCAGTGGGACGCCCTGCTGTCGAAGGACAAGGACGGCATCCTGCAGCGCGTGATGATGGAGACCCTCGACGGCGAATACCAGAACTACAAGGCCAAGGACGGCGCCTTCGTGCGCAAGCACTTCTTCGGCAAGCATCCCGAGCTGCTCAAGATGGTCGCCAACATGAGCGACGACGACATCTGGCGCCTGACCCGCGGCGGCCACGATCCGCACAAGATCTACGCGGCCTTTAAAAACGCGCAGGAAAACAAGGGCACCCCGACCGTGCTGCTGGTGAAGACCGTCAAGGGCTTCGGCATGGGCAAGTCGGGCGAGGCGCGCAACACCGCGCACCAGACCAAGAAGCTCGACGACGAGGCGATCCGCGAGATGCGCGACCGCTTCAACATCCCGATCCCGGACGACAAGCTGGCCGAGATCCCGTTCTTCAAGCCGTCCGACGATTCGCCGGAAATGAAGTACCTGCATGAGCGCCGCCAGGCCCTCGGCGGTTACCTGCCGCAGCGCCGCCAGCAGGCCGACGAGCAGCTGGTCGTGCCGCCGCTGTCGTCGTTCAAGGCCGTGCTGGAACCAACCGCGGCTGGCCGCGAAATCTCGTCGACGCAGTCCTACGTGCGCGTCATCACCAGCCTGCTGAAGGATGAGAGCCTGGGCCAGCGCATCGTGCCGTTCCTGGTCGACGAATCGCGTACCTTCGGCATGGAAGGCCTGTTCCGCCAGATCGGCATCTTCAACCAGCAGGGCCAGTTGTACGAGCCGGTCGACACGGACCAGGTCATGTACTACCGCGAAGACAAGGCTGGCCAGAGCCTGCAAGAGGGTATCACCGAAGCGGGCGGCATGAGCTCGTGGATCGCCGCGGCGACCTCGTACTCGACCAACAACCGCATCATGATCCCGTTCTACACCTTCTACTCGATGTTCGGCATGCAGCGCATCGGTGACCTGGTGTGGGCTGCCGGCGACATGCGCGCACGCGGCTTCCTGATGGGCGGCACCGCGGGCCGCACCACGCTCAATGGCGAAGGCCTGCAGCACGAAGATGGCCACAGCCACATCATGGCCGCGACCAACCCGACCTGCATCCCTTACGACCCGACGTTCGCGCATGAAGTGGCGGTGATCATCCAGAACGGCCTGCAC
>JAQGLR010000510.1 GCA_028292765.1 Massilia sp.
GATGGTCAGTTGCTCGGTCATGGTCAGGTCGGTGTTGGTTGCCTGCGCCACGAACAGGGCGGCCATCGTCATGTAGATGTTGGTGCCGTCCAGGTTGAACGAGTAGCCGGTCGGCACGACCAGGCCCACCACGGACTTCGAGCAGCCGAGATTCTCCAGCTTGCGCATCAGGGCGGGCAGGGCGCTTTCCGAGGAGCTGGTGCCGAGCACGATCAGCAGTTCTTCCTTGATGTAGGCGATGAACTTGAAGATCGAGAAGCCGGTCATTTTCGCGATGGTGCCCAGCACGATGAACACGAACAGGGCGCAGGTCAGGTAGAACGAACCCATCAGTTTTGCCAGCGGCACCAGCGATTCCAGGCCGTATTTGCCGATGGTGAAGGCCATCGCACCGAAGGCGCCGATCGGGGCCAGCTTCATGACGATGTTCACGACGCCGAAGATCACGTGCGAGAAATCTTCGATGATCTTCGTCGTCGCACGGCCGCGTTCTCCCAGCATCGACAGCGCCACGCCGAACAGGATCGCGATCAGGAGCACCTGCAGGATGTCGCCCTTGGCGAAGGCATCGATGAAGGTGTTCGGGATGATGTTCATCAGGAAGTCGACCGTCGACTGCGACTTCGCCTTGTCGGTGTACTGGGCGATCGCGCTGGCGTCGAGGTGGGCGGCATCGACGTTGAAGCCGGCGCCCGGCTTGGCGATATTCGCCACGACCAGGCCGATCACGAGGGCGAAGGTCGAGACGACCTCGAAGTACAGAAGCGCCTTGCCGCCGACGCGGCCGACCTTCTTCATGTCCTGCATGCCGGCGATACCGGCGACCACGGTACAGAAAATGACCGGGGCGATGATCATCTTGATCAGCTTGATGAAGCCGTCACCCAGCGGTTTCATCTTGGTGCCGAGCTCGGGCCAGAACACGCCGAGCAGGACGCCCATTACGATGGCGAACAGCACCTGGACGTACAGGATTTTGTAGAAAGGCTTTTTCATGACGACTCTTCACGAGAGGGATAGTATCGCCATGATCATGAATCGCCACGCATCCCGCTATTGTGGATATCCGCAACCCCGTGAATGTCCGTCATTACTGTGGCTGATTATCACGGAAAATAAGTATGCGGCGCGAATGACCGTCATGCCGCTGGCGAATGTGGGGGGCCTGGCCTGTGGATCCGTGTGCACAGACCCGGTCACTGCCTGCGATACACCTTCCCGCCCTTCATCACGAAGCCCACCTTGCGCAAGGCCGTGATGTCGGCCGTCGGATCGCCCTCGACCGCCACCACGTCGGCCAGCAGCCCCGGCGCCAGGCGCCCCAGCTCCTTGTCCTTGCCGAGGATGCCGGCCGCCACGGTCGTCGCCGCGCGCAGTGCCTCGACCGGGGTCATGCCCAGCCGGACCATCCATTCCAGCTCGCGCGCATTGGTGCCGTGCGTGAACACGCCGACATCGCTGCCGTTGCCGATGATGACGCCGAGGCTACGCGCGAGCCTGAAGGCACGCGCTGCCTCGAGCATGCCCGGGGTCGGGGCGCCGCCGCGCACGTGCTTCTGGAAGTATTCGCCGATCGCCTCGGGCGCGGTCAGGGTCGGGATGAAGGCGGTGCCGCGCTCCTTCATCAGGCGGAAGGTCGCCTCGCTGGCGCCGTAACCGTGTTCGATGGTGTCGGCGCCGGCCAGCACCGCCATGCGGATCGCGTCGTCGCTGCTGGCGTGCGCCGCCACCTTGCGGCCCGTGACGTGGGCAGCGGCCACCATCGCCTTCATTTCCTCGAGCGTGAAGGTGGGGCGGCTGCCGCCATCGATCCCGGTGCGGTAATCGGCGTAGAACTTGATCCAGTCGGCGCCGCGCGCAGCCTGCTCGCGCACGGCTTTCGTGACCTCAATGATGCCGGTCGCCGGCTGCGCGCCGTAGGGGATTTCCATGTCGGGGCGGTAGCTGCGCTCGGCCGGGCCATAGCTGAAGCTGGCCACGATCGCCCTGGTCGCGATGAGCAGGCGCGAACCGTCCACCACGCCGCCTTCGATGGCGCGCCTGATGCCGACGTCGGCATAGTTGGCGCCCTCGGTGCCGAGGTCGCGCAGCGTCGTGAAGCCGGCCTGCAGGTTGTCGACGGCGTGCTTGGCGGCCAATAAGGTGCGGTATTCGACCTGCTCCTTGATCACCTGGTCGTCCCAGGTGGTTTCGTTGTACGGGTGCAGCAGCACGTGCGAGTGCAGGTCGATCAGGCCGGGGATCAGGGTCTTGCCGGGCAGGGAAATGCGTTCGGCCTCAGGCGGCGCGGTGATCCGCTCAAACGGGCCGACCTCTTTCACGCGCCCGTCGACCACCAGCACCGCCCAGCCGGCGTGCGGCTTGCCTTCCCCGGTCCAGACGCGGTCTGCACTCAGGAGCGTGCTGCGCGGACCGGCTGCCTGGGCCGCCGCGGCGGCCACCAGGGTGAGGGTGAAGAACGCAAGTTTCCTGGTCCAGCTGCGCATGGCGATTCCCGAAAAGTTGTAAAGGTGCAATGATAGCGGACGATCGGGCGAGCGCCGGTTATGCTGGTGTCCAATCTCAGGAAAAATCGAAAGATGACTCAGGAAAATTCGAAGGTGGCGGCGCTGCTGAAGGAAGCGGTCGCGCTGCACCAGGCGGGCAAGCTCGGGGAAGCGCAGGCAGGCTATCGCCAGGTGCTGGCGCTCGCGCCAGCCCAGTTCGACGCGCTGCACCTGCTCGGCGTGGTGGCCCGCCAGCAGGGCGACCCGGGCACGGCCGTCGACCTGATCGGGCAGGCGCTGCGCGTCAACCCTGCGCAGGCGACCGCGCATTGCAACCTCGGCGCGGCGCTCCAGGACCTGGGACGTACGCGCGAGGCGCTGGCCAGCTACGACAGGGCGCTCGCGCTGAATCCCGCATATGCGATGGCCCACTACAACCGCGGCAATGCCTTGCGCAAGCTGGGCCGGCCGGGTGAATCGATCGCCAGCTACGACCGCGCGCTGGCGCTGCGCCCGGCCTATCCGGAAGCCTGGTGCAACCGCGCCATCGCGCTGCTCGATATCGGCGACGCGCAAGGGGCGCTGGCCAGCAGCGAGAAGGCATTGGCCGGACGCCGCCCCTACCTCGAGGCGTCCTGCGTGCGCGCCAACGCGCTGTTCGGGTTACGGGAGTTCGAGCTGGCATTGCAAGGCTACGGGGACGCGATCGCGGCGGGGGCGCAAACCCACGCGCAATCGCCCGAAGCCCACGCGGGGCGCGGCCTGGCCTTGCTGAGCCTGGGGCGCCCGGCGGAGGCGCTGCCTTGTTTCGACACGGCGCTCGCCCTGCGTCCGGGCGACCCGCGCGGCCACCAGCAGCGTGGCGACGCGCTGCTGGCGCTCGGCCGGC